>PLBV01000080.1 GCA_003135455.1 Hyphomicrobiales bacterium
CATTGGCACCTCGATGAAATGGTCATGACGCCTGTTGCCCGCTACATTCACCGCAACTAAACGCCGACAACGTGACAAAGCCGACAGTGGTCATTCAGGCTCGACCCATGCAGCAAAGATGGGAAGCCTCATCCTCCTCTTCGCCCTCACGCTCCCATCGCAGCTCCCCCACTTTTGGCTGTTCAGTGGGCTGATCGCAGCGATTGTTCTCATTGCTTGGGGCCTGGCGAGCTCGGATCCAGCAGTAGAGTCGTTGCTGCTCTGGGAGAGGCTCGAGGACACGCTGATCGCCGCAGTGCTCGTCGCGGCTGTCACGCTGCTCTTCTTTCCTCGGGAAAGCCGGTCTTCTCTTGCCGCCCTGTTCGGCGCAAGAGCCCGTCCCTCCCGCCAGGGCCGCTGACGCGCCTTCGCCGACCCCGTCCTATTGCAAAGCGCTGGGAAATATCGATGCGGCCGACAAGCGCCACACTGGGCCTGCGGTTCCGGATTGGATGGTTCAGGCGCTTTACACCCCGGAAGAGATCAAAATGTCCGCTAATGGCACTCAGCAGACATCCGGATCGCCTAAGCGAATGTCAGCTTCTGACCGATGCTGTCGATAAAGTCGGCGACGAGCAGCGCGCGGGCAACAATCGAATCCAAGTGCCGAGTTTTTTTGAATCGATATTGCGCGCCAGACTCCTATCTTGACTCAATGTTGCTCACTCGCCCCTCGAAAAACGTTTATCGACAGCATCGACCCAAAGCGGACATTCAGGCGCCGCAGTCAAGCAACAGATTCGCCCGTTGTTGGTGCTATCGCGGCGGGGGCGTTCGCTGCGTCGAACTCGGCAAGCGTGAAGCGCGGTGTGATGTGCTGCGGGCAGTTCCAGTCTAAACCTCCCGGTCGCGAGACGCGCGGCCGTTTCCGAGACCGAGTAGCCAATGCGCGATACTCAGGCTCAAAATCGACGCGCTTTGATGCCGCAGTCCGGCAGCTTGAGGGCCATGTTCGCCGCATGCGGGGCGATATCAAGTCGCACACGCCTTAGGCCGCATCAGGTGAAGGCAGGGCTTCAGCGCGTCCTAGTCCGGATATTGATGTCGGTCAAAGCAACTGATCGGGATCCTTGGCACTTTATAGATCGGTGCTTGGCAATGGCGCCGCTAATTTTGCGGCCGTTCACAGGAGGATCATGATGAAAGTGAAAGACATGATGCATAAGGGCGTGGAGTGTGTTTCCCCCGACGCAGCGATCGAATCAATAGCAAAGAAGATGAAAGATCTCGATGTCGGGGCAATTCCGGTCGCGCAAAATGGTTCGCTCGTCGGCATGATCACAGACCGCGATATCGTCCTCCGGTGCGTCGCAAACGGCAAGGACACATCAAAGGTCACGGCCAAAGATATGATGACGGCGGGTGTCGTCTATTGCCGTGATACGGAAGAGATCGAAGACGCTGTCCGCATCATGGAAGGCAAGCAGATTCGCAGGCTTCCTGTGTTGGACGAGGCTAAGCGCATGGTCGGCATGATCCGCCTCGGCGATATCTCTCACGCTCTGCCTCAAGATATCGCGGGCGAGGTGACGAAGGCCGTCTCAGCCCATCACGCCTGAGCGATCGAGTAGGCTGGCTTGCGCGCCCACGAAGGGTCCCCGAAGCCGCCGGGCTGACGGTTCTCCTCGGTGGGGGAGGCGAGCCTTGGGGTGCCACCGGGTCGAGATGATGCAGTACGTTCTCTGGTTCGAGCAGGTGGGGCGCCGCGATGTGGCGCAGGTCGGCGGCAAGAACGCCTCCCTCGGCGAGCTGGTGCGTAATCTCGGCACCCAAGGTATCAGCGTACCGCCAGGTTTCGCCACCACCGCTGGCGCCTATTGGCGTTTCATCGAGGTCAACGATTTGGGAGCGGTGGTGGCCGCCAAGCTCGCCGCCTTCAGATGCGGCAAAGCGTCGGTCGCCGAAACCGGATCCGCAATTCGCGCGGCGATATTGCAAGGCGAATGGCCGGACGACGTCGCCGGCGCGATCCGCCAGGCCTACCAAGATCTTTCGCGGCGCCTTGGAAGGGACGAGGCCGACGTGGCGGTGCGCTCGAGCGCCACTGCCGAGGACTTGCCGGAGGCGAGCTTCGCCGGCCAGTTGGAAAGCTTCCTCAACATCAAAGGCGCGCTTGCGCTTCTCGACGCATGTCGCCGCTGTTTTGCTTCGCTCTTCACCGATCGGGCCATCAGCTATCGCCAGGCCAAGGGCTTCGATGATGTGAAGGTCGCGGTTTCCGTCGGCGTGCAGCAGATGGTGCGGTCCGACCTCGCCGGCTCCGGCGTGATGTTCTCGATCGATACCGAGACGGGCTTCCCCCGAATGGTGCTCATCAATGCCGCTTTCGGGCTCGGCGAGAACGTGGTGCAAGGGAGCGTCGATCCCGATGAGTACCAAATCTTCAAACCTCTGCTGGAAGATCACGCGCTCACGCCCATCGTGCATAAGAAGCTCGGGTCCAAGGCGCTCAAGCTGATCTATGGGGGAAGCGGCGGGCAACCCACGCGCAATGTTCCGACCTCACGCGCCGAGCAATTGTCCTTTGTCCTGCTCGATGAGGAGATCTTGCAGCTCGCCCGTTGGGCCTGCGCGATCGAGCAGCATTATGGCGTGCCAATGGACATCGAATGGGCGAAGGACGGGCCGAGCGGGCAGCTTTTTATCGTCCAGGCGAGACCCGAGACCGTGCAGTCGCGCGCTGAGGCTGCCGTCTACCGCACCGATAGGATCACGCGCAAAGGCAAGAAGCTCACATCCGGCCTCAGCATCGGCAGCGGCGTGGCCGCGGGGCCGGTCTGCCTCATTCGCCATCCCCGCGATATTGACCGCTTCGTTGCGGGTGCGGTGCTGGTGACCGCCACCACCAATCCAGACTGGGTGCCGATCATGAAGCGGGCGGCAGCGATCGTCACCGATCACGGCGGGCGCACGTCGCACGCCGCCATTGTGAGCCGGGAGCTCGGGCTACCCGCCATTGTGGGGACGGGAAACGCGACCGAGGTGCTGCATGAGAAGCAGGACGTGACGGTGTCCTGCGCCGAGGGCGATGAAGGGTTCGTCTATGAGGGCATTGCCGAAATCGTCTCGGAGGAGACCGACCTGACGGCGGTGCCCGCCACCCGCACCCAAATCTTGCTGAACCTGGCCAATCCCGCAGCTGCGTTTCGCTGGTGGCGCCTCCCGGCCGATGGGGTTGGGCTCGCTCGGATGGAGTTCGTGATCACGAGCCAGGTTAAAGTGCATCCGATGGCGCTGGTCCGGTTCGATGCGCTGAAGGACGAGCACGCCAAGAGCGTGATCGCCGAGCTCACGCGTGGCTATTCATTGAGGACGGATTACTTCGTCGATCAGCTCTCGCGCGGGCTCGCGCGCATCGCCGCGGCACTCTATCCGAAGCCGGTCATTGTGAGGATGAGCGATTTCAAGACCAACGAATATGCCAATCTGATCGGTGGCGCCGAGTTCGAGCCCAAGGAGGAAAACCCGATGCTCGGATTCCGCGGCGCCTCGCGCTATTACGCACCGCAATACCGGGAAGGCTTCGCGCTTGAGTGCCAGGCGATCCGTCGGCTGCGGGAGGATATGGGCTTTAGCAATGTCGTGGTGATGATCCCGTTCTGCCGCTCGATCGCCGAGGCCGATCGCGTGCTCGAGGTGATGGCGGAGAATGGGCTTAGGCGCGGCGAGAAGGGGCTCCAAGTCTACGTAATGTGCGAGATCCCGTCGAACGTCATTCTGGCTCCCGCCTTCGCTGAGCGCTTCGATGGCTTCTCGATCGGCTCCAACGATCTAACCCAGCTTACCCTTGGCGTGGATCGCGACTCCGAGCTGCTCGCCGGGCTGTTCGATGAGCAAGACGAGGCGGTCAAATGGATGATCCGCAACGTCATTCAGGAGGCGCACAAGGCGGGCGCAAAGGTTGGGCTATGCGGACAGGCGCCCAGCGACCACCCGGATTTCGCCGAATTCCTGGTGGATTGCGGGATCGACTCCATATCGGTCGCGCCGGACAGCTTCTTCGCCGTGAAGCAGCATGTCGCAAGGGCGGAAACCCGCAAGCCGTGACTGTCGGGGGCTCTCTCATCCCCGGTTGATCTATCTCAACCATGGTGCTGGCGTTGCTCGCCATGAATTGCCGATGGGGACGCAATCGCAGGGGGCGCGCCTAATGGTGCACTTCGCCAGTCCACAGCCAATGCGGCCCGCGAGGCTGATCCGGGAAGCTTACGCAGTTCCTGCCGAAGCCGTGCTGCGTCAGTTGCAGGTCGATTTCGCCTCGGGTGTCACCGAGGACGAAGCCGTCCTCAGGCTCGCGCAATACGGCCCCAACGCGTTGGCGACGCGTCCGCAAGTCTCGGCGCTGCGTATTCTCATCAATCAGGTCAAGGGTCCGGTCGTGCTGCTGCTCGGTGGCGCCGCTGCCCTGGCCGGAGCCTTTGGCGACTGGACCGAGGCCGTCGCAATTCTGCTCGTGCTCGGCATCAACACGCTCATTGGATTTGTGGAGGCGCTGCGTTGACTGGGCTCCCGTTCCTCGCGCGTAAGACGGGGCGGCAAGGTGAACATCGTTCCCGCCGAGGCGCTCGTGCCAGGCGACATTGTCCTGCTCGACAGCGGCGACATCGTCACCGCGGATCTCCGCCTGGTGGAGGCCGCAAATCTTTGCTGCGACGAGTCGACCCTGACAGGTGAGTCGATTCCGGTCGACAAGACCGTGGCGCCGGTCGCTCGGAATGCGGTCATGGCCGATCGGACCTCGATGGTGCACAAGGGCACCGCCATCACGCGCGGCACGGGTCTGGGAGTCGTCGTTGCCACCGGCATGGCCACAGAGCTCGGGCAGATAACCAGCCTCGTCATTGCGGCAGAACCCGACGCTTCGCCGCTCGAGCGCAAGCTTGAACGGCTGACGGCGCAATTGGTCAAAGTTACCGTGCTTTTGGCTGGCCTGGTTGGTTTGGCTGGCGTCGCCATGGGCAGAGATATTGTCCTGATGATCGAGGCGAGCATCGCTCTCGCCGTTGCCGCCATCCCGGAAGGGTTGCCCATCGTCGCGACCATGGCGCTGGCGCGAGGCATGTGGCGCATGGCTCGACGCAACGCGCTGGTCGAACGCTTGGCTGCCGTCGAGACGCTCGGGGCTACCACCGTCATCTGTGCCGACAAGACAGGCACCCTGACCGAGACCGAATGACGGTAGAGCGTCTGTGGCTGCCCTCTGCCCGCTACCGTGTCGACCTTCAGGCGGGGAGATTAGTCGATGAAAACGGGGAGCGTCTTGAGCCGACCGCTGCGCTGCGGCGCGTGGTCGAAATTGGCGTTCTGTGCAGCAATGCCACGCTGCAGGCCGCCGATGGGGGAGGCGCCGGAGACCCGATGGAGCTTGCACTTCTCCGGCTTGGCCAGCTTGCTGGCCTACAGCGTGAGGCCCTGCTGCTTGAGCGGCCAGAGCTGCATGAGCTGGCGTTCGATGCGGAAACGAAGATGATGGCGACGACCCATCGTCGCGATGGCGGTCTGTTGATGGCGGTGAAGGGTGCGCCCGAGGCCGTTCTCGCCGCCGCTGATGACATCGCCAATGACCGAAACCGGGCGCTAAGCGCGGAAATGCGGAATGAGTGGCTGGCCCACGCGGCGGCGATGGCAGAGGACGGGTTGCGCGTTCTTGCTCTCGCGGAAAAGACAATCTCCCCGAACGCAATGCCCAGCTATGACAACCTCACATTTCTCTGCCTTGTCGGCTTTCGCGATCCCCCGCGCGTTGATGTCAAGGATGCCATCGCCGCTTGCCGACAAGCTGGCATGCGCGTCGTCATGGTGACCGGCGATCATGCTGTCACCGCTCGAAAGATTGCAGAGATCCTCGGCATTGCCAAGCCGGGCGCCGCCATTGTCGTCGAGGGAGGCGAGCTGAAGCCGCTGGGCGAATTAGACGAGCAACAGCGCCGCCGCGTTTTGTCGGCACAAGTGTTGGCGCGGGTGACTCCTGCTCAAAAGCTCGATCTCATCACGCTTTATCAATCCGCCGGCGAGGTCGTGGCGATGACGGGTGATGGCATCAATGACGCTCCCGCTCTGCAAAAGGCCGATATCGGCGTTGCGATGGGACTTCGGGGGACGGAGGTGGCGCGCGAAGCGGCCGATATCGTGCTTCGTGACGACGCCTTCGCGAGCATCGTCGCAGCAATCCGCGAGGGACGCGTGATCTTCAGCAACCTACGTCGCTTCTTGATGTACCCCCTGTCCTGCAATATCAGCGAGGTTCTCGTGGTGGCACTGGCGGTGCTGGCCGGGTTGCCGCTGCCGATCCTTCCCTTGCAGATCCTGTTCCTCAATCTGGTGACAGATGTTTTTCCGGCCTTCGCGCTCGCCACCGGGGAAGGTGAGGCGGATGTCTTGCGCCGTCCTCCCCGCCCTCCACGCGAGCCGCTACTGGGAAGGGGGCAGTGGCTGTTCATAGCCGGTTACGGCGTCCTGCTCACCGGGGCAACGCTCGGCGCGCTCGTCATTGCGCGGGTTTGGCTGGGGTTGGAGGGCAATGCGCTGGTCACCGTGACTTTCCTCACGCTTGGCTTCAGTCAACTCGGGCATGTGTTCAACATGCGCGGACGGGGATCGCATGCCTTGCGCAATTCGATTACGCTCAATCCTTATGTGTGGATGGCCGTCACGCTATGCACCGCACTCCTGTTGGTCGCCGTCTATTGGCCGCCGCTGGCCGGGGCCCTGCATATTGCCGCTCCCGATGCGGCTGGCTGGGTTCTTATCCTCGGCGCGAGCTTGGCGCCGCTGATGCTAGGTCAGGCGATCACGGCCCTTGCCACCGATGTCGTGAAAGAGGAGCCGCAACCCGAAGCCGACCGGGTTCATTGACCTCCATCAAAGACTTCGGCCCCGAAATCGCAACCCTTAGGCACATGGCACGGCCAGCGCAGCAAAGAGCCAAACGGACTGCTGATCCTAAAGCGGCGTGGCCGCGTGACTTCATCTGGGGCGTCTCGACCTCGAGCTTCCAGATCGAAGGCGCGACGCGGGAGGACGGCCGTGGCCAAAGCATCTGGGACACTTTCGGCGCAGCCGGCCGGGTCGCCAATCACGATACCGGCGATGTCGCTTGCGATCACTATCACCGTTATGCCGAGGATGTGGCGCTGATGCGCGAGCTCGGCGTGCAGGCTTATCGCTTCTCCGTCGCTTGGCCGCGGCTTCTGCCCCAGGGACGAGGGAGCGCAAATGAGGCAGGGCTTGCTTTCTACGACCGGCTGATCGATGCGCTGCTCGCCGCCGGGATCGAGCCTTGGCTTTGCCTGTATCATTGGGACCTGCCGCAGGCGCTCGACGATCTCGGCGGATGGACCACAAGGGATGCGGCCGGATGGTTTGCCGATTACGCGGCGCTTGTCGCGTGCCGCTATGGCGACCGTGTTAAGCGCTTCGCGACCTTCAACGAGCCGTCGGTCTTCACCTTGTTCGGTTATGGCTTCGGCGACAGCGCTCCCGGCGCGTCCGGCCCGGTCATGCTGCGGCAAGCAATGCATCACGTGAACCTCGCCCATGGTGCAGCGGTCGACGTGCTGCGTGCTCTGGTGCCGAAGGCCTCGATCGGGGCCATCCACAATTACCAGCCTTGCCTGCCGGCTACGCCGGCCGACGCGCAAGCGGCGGAGCTGTTCGGGGCATATTGGAACAGCGCGTTTCCCGACCCGCAATGTCTCGGCGCCTATCCGCCACGCCTGGCCGACGCATTTGCGCCCTATGTTCAACCCGGCGATCTTGCGCGTATCTGTCGGCCCACGGATTGGTTCGGGCTGAACCACTACTCGCCGATTTACGCCAAGGCCGACCCTTCCGCGCCGCTCGGCTTCACCTTCGGCCCGGCGCCTTCCGATCTCACGCGCACCCCCATCGAATGGCCGATCTACCCAGATGCCTTCCGCGACACCCTGCTAGAGGTCAGCGCGCGCTATCGCCTGCCGGTCTATGTGCTGGAGAACGGCTTCGGCGGCCATGACACGCCGGACGCAGCCGGAAAGGTCGCCGACGCGCCACGCATCGATTTTCTGAAGGCCTATACCGACGCTATGCGCAGAGCGATTGCCGATGGCGCCGATGTCCGTGGCTATTTTGTGTGGTCCCTGCTCGACAACTTCGAATGGGGCTCGGGCTACGGCGTGCGGTTCGGCCTGGTCTATGTCGACTATCCGACGCAAATGCGCATCCCCAAGGCGTCGTTCCGCTGGTACGCGGATCTGATCAAGTCTGCGCGGCAGAAAGATGGGCTCAAGGGGACGTCTTGATCCCCCGATGCAATCACGCTCAAGCGTGGTTCTGCGATTGTGCTTTCGAGGGGGAAAATGCTGCTCGTTCCGCCTCGCCGAGGCAATCGAGCGTGTCCAATGTGTCGAGCGCGAGCAGGAGAGTGGCGACCCGGTTGACCGATGACCTCCAATCGGCGATGCGCCCATAATTGTCGACCAGCCAGTTGAAAGCGCTCTGCACGGCGACAAAGGCCGCGGCAGACTGCGTCAGCTCACCGAGCGACATGGCGCCTGCGAGAAATTTTGGAACGCAGAGAATCAGTGCCAGCACTGGCGCCAACACGAAATTGCCGTGCGACACCAATGTCGTCCGCACCAGCTCCCACAATAGGCTCCGCCACCGCAGGAGAACGACGTGCACGGCCACCCAAAGCGTCCGGCGCTCGGCCGTCTCGCTGCCGTGCGCTATCGCCCCGTCTCCGTCCTGACGCAAGCGATCGGCCGCCGCTCTGAATTCCGCCTCGGCCTGGTTCTTGCGCTCGATGACGCCCGTGAGCTGATGGCCGACCATGATCATGGCGCCGGAGAAGAAGGTGGAATAGACGATGACGGCGATGACGAGATAACCAGGGATCGTCCAGCTCTGGCCGAATGCGTCCAGCACTAAGCTCCCGCCGACGCTCCACAGCACGCTCAAGAAAGTGATCGCCGTCAGCACGGAGGCCAAGAACGCCATCACCAGGTCGATCGGAGCATCTGTCGACACGCGAACGTCTTCTGAAATCCGGTATTCGGGATTGGCGGACCCGCTGGCGAGCTGATCGAGCCGGCGGAAATGGTCCTTGGCCAGCCAATATTCGATCACGCACCGGGTCAAGGATTCGCGCCATTTGCGCTGCGCCGTCATGCGGCCCCAGACCGAGGTGGCGGCAAGCACGAGGCTCGCAGCGGCGAGCGGAAGGAACAGCTCAGCTTGTGTCCACAGAGCGAGAGTGTCCCGCTGCTCCAGCGCGTCGAAGAAATGCCGATTCCAAAAGTTCAGCAGGTACTGGACCAGCAATTGCAGCAACACGATCAGCACGAGGAAGACGGTCAGGCCCCAGGCCATCCAAGCGCGCCGACCTAACCAGAAATGGGAAGCCGACTGCCAAAATCGGGCAAGCAGGCGCGTCCGATCGACGACTGGACCAATCTCGTGCAGCGCGTCCATGTGGCCCCGCAAGCGATGTCGCCCAACCAGCCAGCTCATTCAGGATGCCGACTGTATGGCCGACGATGCCCTCTGACGAACTCTTTGTTCAACACCGGACCTCGCCGGCCATTGATTTCCCTCAATATCGCGCATCATAGTTGCGCTAGCTTGGCGTCGCTGTCGGCCGATGCCGGCGCGTCCGCGAGAAAAGGCCTTTCCTGTCGCGAGCTCCGACAGTGACGCGCAAATGAGAGGCAGCCATGAAGGTCCGCGATGTGATGACGCGTAGCGTCGTCTCGGTTCGACCCGACGCTAGCATTCTGGACGCGGCCGAGCTGATGCTGAAATACGACATCAGCGGCTTGCCCGTTGTCGACAAAGACGGCCGCCTGATCGGTATCGTCACGGAACGCGACTTTCTGCGCCCTGCTCAGCGCGGCACCGAGTACAAGCGGCCACGCTGGCTGCAAGTCTTGATCGGTCAAGCGAAGGTGACAGAAGACCACGCCCGCGTGTCCGATCGAAAGATCGCGGAGGTGATGACCGGCAATCCGATAGTCGTCACCGACGCGACGCCGCTCGACGAGGTCGTGCGCATCATGGAAGAGCGCCAGATCAATCGCCTGCCAGTCATGCGGCAGGAGCAGCTCATCGGAATCATCAGCCGGGCCGATTTGTTACGCGCGCTCGTGCAGAGCATCTGCAAGACGTCCGCCGCATCAAGGCAAGATGCGGACCTGCGTGCGCAAATGACGGAGTTGGAGCGGCAATCGTGGCTCCATCGCACGAGGTCGTAGACCAGCTAAGACTTAAAGTCAGGGCAGAGGGGAGACGCTTGACCCATGTCAAAGCGCAGCCGCGAGCGACAGCGGCATTGTGCAAATTGCGTCATGATCGGCAGTTGAAGCGCTGCCGCAAAGCCGCGCAGTCATGGAGTCGCAGCCACTCGTCAAGACTGGCCGCGATTTCCTTGGCTAGCGTAACAGCGGATGCTAGCTAAGCACGTTGGTCAGAGCGGATTGGTCTCAATTGAAAGCAGGCGAAAGTGACACATCGTCCCGAACCCCAGGCGGCGCTGACGCGGGAGCATGTCCTCCAGCTATGCGGTGAGGTGCCCGACTGGAAGATCACCAGGATCTTGGCCAGCGACGCCACCTATTGCGACTTGGAGGCAGCAGTCGCGTGGGCGGGAGGTGAGAGCGACGTCATGGGAGAAGCCCGCCACCCTCTGTCCGGCCGCACGGCCTATCTGTACGAGATCATCACCGCTGATGAGGATATTTGGGATGAAGGACATGGCGGGTAGGGCGCCAACGCCCCATGCCGTCCCTACGCGCCTGCGGCGAGAGCGAGCAACTGCCCAGGGTAATGCGAGCTGCAGGCCATTACATGGGTGATCGCGGCGCGATCATATTCGTCCCCTGATCGATAGGAATCGAAGAAGACGTTGAGCTGCTGCACGCGTTCGGGCCTTGCGCCGACGGCCTGAAGTCCCACTGAGACGCCGTAATTGGTGAACGCAAATTTGACGTGTGGCAGAGAGGGCTCGCGACAGAAATAGCCCGACTCTATCCACATCCGATCGAGCATGCCGAGGCAGCGGCTCCTTTGCACGCGTGCCCATGGCTCGGCCGGGAAGAAATGGGTCATCCACAGCATCATGCCGAGCCCGAGATCTTGCGTGATCACGAGATCGTCCGCCGTCCTATCGATCAGGGTGCGCATATCGGCGATCTCACGCGACAATGCGGCCTCATCGAGCATGCGATACGACAAATAGCCATCAAAGGCGTCGAGCGCACCGAAACCGTAGCCCGGATAGGGCGCGCTCAAATCCTCCTGCATCTTCCAAAAAATACCGCGCCCCGGCACCAAAAAGGCGTCATGGATTTGGCGCGCCAGAGCAACGCCCTTCTCTTTGTAGTCAACACGGTGCCGGCCGAGCACGCCAAGGGCATAGAGCCACATCGCCAGGTAATGAAAATATTGACCATCCCGGTCAGGCGCCTCTCCGATGCGGATGCCGCGTGGGCGCCCGAGTACCCGTTCGACCTGTGCGACGAGCCATTCGGCCTCTTCGAGGAATTTCTCGTCCTTCAGCTCCTCATAGAGGGACACGAGAAGGACCAGGCCGAAAGCGTCGGTCCACAGATAGCGCAAGCCGTTCGGCCAGATGCGCTCGGCGCGCATCCAGCGGAGCTTGTCGAGCACATAGTCCGTTTCCGCTAATGCGGTCATCGGGTGTCGCCTCCTGACGGTCTGGATCAGGTCAACCGATTTCCGCCTTTTGTCCAAGGAGACCGACGACCTCCGCGTCGGACACCTGGTGGAAATCTCGGTAATGCAGACCGACCGCGTAAAAGGGGTCCGGGGTTTCCAGACAGACGAGCTCGTCTACCTCGGCGCGCAGCGCCTTGACCGTGTCGGCGGGCGCCACGGGCACGGCAAGGATCAGTGTCTTGGGCTTTCGCCGGCGCAAAGCTTGCACCACTGCGCGGACCGTGGTGCCGGTCGCGATTCCGTCATCGACCACTATTGCGGTCCTCCCGCGGATCGGCACCGTAGGACGGCCTTGCAAATACGCGCTCCGGCGGCGTTCGATCTCGGCAAGCTGCCGCTTGGCCTCGGACTCCAGATAACTTTGTGCGACCTTCGCCAGCCCACGCACCTGCTGATTCACGACGAGCTCGGCGTTCTTGCCGTCGACCACCGCGGCAGCCGCGAGCTCTTGATGGAAGGGAACGCCGATTCTCGCCACAAAGACGAGGTCGAGAGGCGCCTCCAGACGCTGTGCGATCTCGGCTGCCACGGGAACGCCGCCACGTGGCAGCGCCAGCACGACAGGATCGTGTAGCCGCATCTTCGCAAGCACCGCAGCCAGAGCCCGACCCGCTGCTGCTCTATTGGCGAATATGCCGCTCATTTTGTGTTCCTAATTGTCTGAACATGGCGCTTGAACCAGTCGCCGGCCGCAACAACAACCTTGTCGAGAGCGCCAGGCTCCTCGAAGAGATGCGTCGCGCCAAGTATCACCGGCGCTTGAGTGTATTTCACCCACGCCGTCAGAGGGGCCATCATGTCGCACCTTCCTCTAAGAAATCCCGCAAACATAGTAATACCGAACTCAGGCCTTAAGGTCATTTCAAACGAGTGGCCGCGGGACGTCCGGGCCGCCAGAGACGTAAGTGTGCACCAATGGACGATGTCCCGGCTAAAGGTTCGAGTTCGCGCAATCCAAAAATCGCGGTTCTCAGAGGACCTGCGCCCCTTCCTCGCGTGAAGACCGTGGCGGATCGGCGCAGGCTGTCATGGTGGTCGCACGCGATCTGGAAACACAAATGGTTTGCGCTTTTCGTAATCGTTTTAATCGGTCTCGGCAGCTGGCAGGCCGGACGCACATTGTTCGGCCCTGCGATCGTCGTCGACCCGGTAATAAGCGGCGACCTTGTCCAGACTGTCGTCGCCAGCGGCCATGTCGAGAGCCAGTTCCGGGTGGACATCGGCAGCCAGATCACCGGCACAGTCGAGGATGTGTTGGTCGAGGAAGGCCAGCACGTGAGCAAGGGCCAGGCGCTCATCGCGATCGAAGCCAGTGAGCTGAAGGCGGCGGTGGTGCAAGCCGAGGGCGCTGTAGCGCAGGCCGAAGCGCGGTTGCGTCAGTTAAGCGAACTGACGCTTCTGGCGGCGCGAGAGGCACTCACGCAGGCGCAGGCGACCCTGCTCAATGCGCAGCACACCTACGATCGCACTGCCGAACTCGCGAAGAATGGATATGCGACCAAGGCGTCGCTCGACGACGCCCAAAAGAATCTCGACATCGCTCGCCCACAGGTACGCACTGCCGAACTCCAGGTCTTCACGAGCAGCCCGGGCGGCAGCGATTACGTGATGGCGGAGACGCAGTTGAACCAGGCGAGAGCCAATCTCGACACCGCCCGTTCGCGGCTTGGCTATGCGACCATCGTCGCGCCGCGCGACGGGGTGTTGATTTCGCGCAATGTCGAGCGCGGCACCGTGGTGCAGGCGGGCAAGATACTCCTGGTTCTCGCTCCGGCCGGCGATGCCCAGCTCGTGCTCCAGATCGACGAGAAGAACCTCGGGCTCATCACGATCGGCCAGAAGGCGCTCGCTTCAGCAGATGCATTCCCAGACAAGACCTTCGCCGCCGAGGTTACCTATATCAATCCTGGCATCGACATCACGCGTGCTTCGGTCGAGGTCAAGCTCACTGTGGCCAATCCTCCCGATTATCTGCGGCAGGACATGACGGTCTCGGTCGATATCGAGGTCGCACGCCGCAGCGACACGCTTATTCTACCGCTACGCGACATCTATGACGCGCTCACTGGATCGCCATGGGCCATGATCGTGAGAGACCACCGGGCGCACAAGCAGCCGGTCCGGCTAGGGCTTAGGGCGAGCACGCATGTCGAAATCCTCGAAGGGGCAGCGCAGGGCGACCTCGCCGTTCCCAGCACGGCAGGGGTGAGGACGGGCCAGCGGATCAGGCCCGTGATGCCATGAACCGCTGGATGCCATTCGAATGGATCGCTGCCATCCGGTTCCTCAAGGAAGGCCGCTTGCAGACGATGTTCATTGTGAGTGGCATCGCGATCGGCGTCGCGGTCATCGTCTTCATGTCGGCGATGCTCGCTGGGCTACAGGCCAATTTCATCAAACGCGTCCTGACATCCCAGCCCCAGATCCAGCTGCTGGCACCCGACGAGGTCGCGCGGCCCTTGCGGAGGGGTGCCAAGGAGGTGGACGCATCGATAATCCAACGCCCGACGCAGCGCATTTTGTCGATCGACCAATGGCCGAAGATCCGCGATCAGATGCTGGCCATGCCAGAGGTAACGGTCGTATCGCCGACCGTGTCGGGCTCGGCACTCGCCGTTCGCGGCGAAGCGAGCCGTGCGATCACGATCACCGGCATGGACCCGGTAGTCTACTTCAAGATCGTCAGGCTCCCGGATTACATCGTCGCGGGAGAAGCGCGCGTCACAAGCGACGACATTATTGTCGGCACCGAACTCGCCAAGGACCTCGGCGCATCGGTCGGCGACAAGCTGAACGTCGAGGCCGCGTCTAGCGCGAGCCGCGTCTTGACGATCACCGGCATCGTTGATCTCGGCAGCAAGGGCGCCAATAGCCGCAACACCTACGTAGCCCTGCGGACCGCCCAGTCACTGCTCAATCTCATCGGGGGCGTCACGACGATCGATCTCACGGTACAGGACATCTATGCAGCCGAGACGCTCGCGCAGGAAATCCAAGCCTCGATCCCCGTCGAGGCCGACAGCTGGATCAAGACCAATGCGCAATTCTTCACCGCCGTCCATGCGCAGCAAACCACTAACACATTGATCCGTGTGTTCGTCGGCCTGTCGGTTGCATTCGGCATCGCGGCGGTTCTCGCCGTCTCGGTGATTCAGCGCTCGAAGGACATTGGAATTCTGCGCGCCATGGGCACGTCGAGGGGCCAGATCTTGCGCGTCTTCCTGATCCAGGGCGGGCTCCTCGGCCTTCTCGGCTCGGTGTTCGGCTCGGCGATGGGGGCAGCGGCCCTCGTGTTCTGGCACAACTACGCGCGGCAGGTCGACGGGAGCGAGCTGTTTCCGCTGATCCTCGATCGCGCCTTGTTCATCGCATCAGCAGTATTGGCGACGGTCACCGGCGTTGCGGCGGCCATAACGCCAGCGCTTCGTGCCGCCAATCTCGATCCAGTGGTGGCGATACGTGGCTGAAGAAATCCTCGCACTCGACAAGGTCTGCAAAGCCTACAACGTCGGAACGTTGGTCGAGACCGAGGTGCTACACGATATTGACCTCGTCATGCGGAGGAGCGAGTTCCTCGCGCTAATGGGCCCATCCGGTTCCGGCAAGAGCACACTGCTCAACATCATTGGCCTTCTCGATCGGCCGACATCTGGTCATCTCTACATCAACGGGCAGGATACAAGCGCGCTCGGCGAGTCTGAGTTGACCCGTCTTCGGAGTCACAGCATAGGTTTCGTGTTCCAATACCACTATCTCATATCGGCCTTCACAGCGCTCGAAAACGTCATGATGCCGATGCTGGTTGATCAAGGGTTTCCAACGCCCGCTGTCGAAGGCCGAGCGGCGAACCTGATGGAGCAGGTCGGCCTGACCAGCGTCATCAACAATCTGGCTTTGAACATGTCAGGCGGTCAGCAACAACGCGTCGCGGTCGCTCGCGCCCTCGCGATGAACCCTGATCTCGTGCTCGCCGACGAGCCAACGGGAAATCTCGATACGAAATCGGCAGACGGCGTGTTCGAACTGTTGCGGCAGGTCAATCAGCAGAACGGAACGACGTTTCTAATTGTCACGCACAATATGGATCTCGCGCGCCGCTGCGATAGAATCATCGAGCTAGTCGACGGCCGCATTCACGCGGCCGGAAAGGCGTAACGGCCTGTACTAGGCCTGCCTGGCGCGGCAAGAGCGACGGTCGTCCCTCAGCGCTTCGTCAAGAATCCGGTCTTCTGCGGTATTCAGCCTGCGAAGAGCTAGAGCGCTATCGCGTCAGGTTGAATCGCGACAGCGCTCGAGCCTTTTGTTTGAGCATAATCTTTTCGGAAAACGGGTTCCCACTTTTCCGGATCATGCTCTAAGCCATCCCGGGCACCGCCGTGCCTGTCAGAACAAGGTCGATGATCACTCGGGGGTAACCGGTCAGCGCATGTTGGACATAAAGGGCTGATTCCATAAGAGAGATTTTCTGTCTCATAGCGGCCATCGGGGAGAACATAGCAAGACCTGCGCTCGCCGGACAGCGCGGAGAAGACGGTCCGGGATATTCGCAGCGCACTGTCCGCGCATGAGGAACACCCAATTGACCGACACGCAGCCGTACAGTGCGAGTCAGGCGCGCACGGTCGGTATCGCTTCGGCGATCTGGGCCGGTTCGATTTTCCTCAGCCGTATCATGGGACTGGTGCGCGAGCAGATCATCGGCCGCACGCTCGGTGCGAGTCGACAAGCAGACCTTTACTTCGCCAGCTTTACGCTTCCGGACTTCTTGAACTACTTGCTGGCAGCTGGGGCATTGTCGATCGTATTCATCCCGATCTTCCTTAAGTATCTGGAACGCGGTGATGACGCGCGCGGCTGGGAAGCCTTCAGCGCCATCGCGAATTTTATCCTTGTGGTGGGGACCATCGGAATCGCGCTGCTCATGGCTTTTGCGCGGCCATTGGCCAGCGTTGTGGCGCCTGGGTTCACGGACTCGGGCGAGGTGGACACGCTGGTGCGGCTAATACGCATTATTCTGCCGGCGCAATTTTTCCTCGTGATTGGAGGACTGCTGTCGGCGGCGCTGCAGGCACAGAACCGACACTTCCTTCCGGCGATGGCGCCGCTTGTTTACTCCGCGGGCATCATCGTCGGCGGCTTGGTTGGGACGTACCATGCCGGACTGGGAGCCGACGGATTTGCTTGGGGCGTGCTGGTTGGCTCCATACTAGGGCCATTCGGGCTGCCGCTATATGGCTGCCTCAAGACCCGCATGCGCTGGTACCCGATCCTTTCGCTCCGAAACCCGGACCTCAAGCGCTACCTCTGGCTGTCGCTTCCGATCATGATCGGCTTCTCCATCGTGGTGGTGGATGAGTGGATCATAAAAAACCAAGCTTCGTACCTAGCCGAAGGCGCGCTGTCGTATCTGCAATACGGGAGGACGCTGATGAAAGTGCCGATAGGCGTGTTCGGCATGGCGATCGGAGTAGGAGCCTATCCTACGATAAGCCGTATGGTCGCAGCCGGAAATGTGCCGGAAGCGTATGGCGTGCTGTGCCATGCGGTACGACTGATGCTGGTCGCAACATTTGCGGCACAGATATGCCTGACATTAGCTGGCTTCGAGGCGGCCTACCTGATCTGGGGACTCTTTGCCAGCCGATTCAGTGTTGCAGATGCGCAAGTCACGGGGACGGTCCTTTCGTATCTGTGCCTGGGTCTTAGCGGCTGGGCGGCGCAGACCGTAATCAGTCGTGGCTTCTATGCTTTGGGAAGCACGTGGCTGCCAACGACCGTGGGTACGATGGTCACATTCGGGCTGGTGCCTTTGTATATCGTTCTGCGTCAGCATTGGGGCGCGATCGGCCTGGCGATCGCCAGCTCGGTGTCGATCCTCGTCTACGTGCTGCTGCTCGGCTGGCTGCAGCGCCGTCGCTTCGAGCGCGAGGCTATAGCCAAAGGCACCACGCTGCATGGTGTGCCCGGCATGCTGGATGTGGCAGTGCGATTGGCCGTGGCGGCGGGTGTCGCGATCGGTGTAGGGCTAGGGGTGCGGGTTCTATTGCTACAGCTCTTGCCGGGCGTGCATCTTATAGTAATTCTGATGCGCGCCACGACGCTGTGCGCAGTTGGGATCGGGACTTATGTGACTCTGGCTCGACTTTTGGGCGTGCGCGAGTTAGCCGAGATAAAAGGCATGGCATTGCGAAGGCTTAAATTACGGCCACGAACTTGATGGAGCACGCGCAGCGAGAAGGCGCCAAGTCAACCGCTCTCGCCGAGTCTGTGCTTTGCAATTTCATCGCAAGGCCCGGAGACAGCTCGAAGCCCTCCTCGTATTCCGTGACCGGCCACCTCCACCCATCTTCCTTCTGGAAGAGAGGGTCCGCTGACCCAAAGCGGACTCTCTCACGTTGGACGGCTATCCTTTCTCGTCAGCCGGCCATCGTCTCCTCTAGCTCGCCGAGCGGATGTCCTATTGAATTTGAAAGTAACAAACAGATGTCGGATCAGAACCGGTAACACGATGGCGTAGAACGCAGATTTGCACCCGCGGCGTCGAATTCCCGCTGAGGCTACTTGCCGAACGGCTCAAATGCCGCTGCAGGAGCCGGAGCCTGAATCCAACCGGTTTGAGGATTCCCGGAACTTTTCCGGCCGCGATAGGTTTTTTCCGATGATACTTAATTGGTTTCTGCGCAATGCAAGGAGGGGCTCCATGACCGATCAACCTGGCGCGACCAAAGGTGGCGTTTGTCGCCGGTCGCTGTTGAAGAGCGTACCGATGATTGCGGGCGCCATCATCTCGGCGACCGCGATCCCGGGCAGCTTATTCGCACAAACGAAGGTCTCGCATGAGGCCTCCAAATACCAGGACCAACCAAATAACGGGCAGCAATGTTCGACTTGCGCTCAATTCGAGCCGCCGTCTGGCTGCAAGACTGTGGAGAGCCCAATCAGTCCGAACGGGTGGTGCCAGCTCTACGTCGCCAAGCCGGCGTGACGGGCGGCGGCTAACGCCCGAGTAATTGGGCTTTTGATTGCCTTCCCTTCGTCTCCTGGCGCCTTAGCCACCCCTAGTGGATGTGTCCGGCCCGCGGCGGCCCGTTGCCTGCGAATTGCAAGGCTTCGACAGGTGTGTTGCCGCGCACGATTGTCAGCGAATAGGGCGGAAGGTTCACCGGGCCGTCATCTCGGATTGCGAACTGCCGCGGTGCCTCGTCGCGGATGGGGCGTCCATTCGGACCGGCGTCTAGCCATGCATATTGCTGCCGAGAGTACTGAAAAACGGCGACCTTGCCAGCGAAGTGCGCGGCAGACTTGCCCTCCACGAACTTGATATGCACGGAATAGGCCCTGTGTGGGTCTTTGTTGACGAGCATGATCGCTAATTTTCCGTCCGGGCGCGCCACCGCATAGGCTGTCACGATTCCTCTTGCGTCCTTGTCGAGGATGTCCGTGGTCGCGGGATAGACGTCGTGGCGATGGTTGACCGGCTCGGCCCAATCTTGCGTGAGCAGGCGAGCGGCAAAGTAGGTGGGCATTGGCCAACGCGCCTGCCCATCATCACCCGCTTCAAAGAGCATCAGCTGGCCGTAGCCTCCGCAGGCGCCTTGCTGGCTGATCGGCGGCATAGGTTCAAGACCATAGAGAAAGGTCGCCTTTCCTCCGAGCGTTAGAAACTGCCCGACAATCTCTGCATTCATGAGAGCGCTCGGCAGCTCGACCAGGGTTCGCGCGGCAAAGGGAGCGAAACCGTACTCGGTGATGATTACGGGAAGCGAAGGCGGGACACCTTCCTGTCTAAAAGTGGCAAAGACCCTGTTCAAGAGTTCCGGCTGTTGCAGCAGCTGCTTGCTTGGATCTTGGCAGAGGTCATCGAAGGGGTACCATTGGAACGAGAGGAACTTGTAGTCGTCGAGCCGGCCATGGTCGCGCAGATAGGTGAAGAAGCGAGCGAGCCAGGACCTGTTCGGCTCGACGTCGAATCCCGAGTAAACGATGCCACCCTGAAAGCTCGGGCCACCGAGAGCAAGCGTAGGGTCGACATTGTGGATCGCGGTGGCGAATTGCAAAAAGAGCGCGGCTTCGTCTTCCGTCGAGACGAGCTGACCATCCGGCTCTTCGCCCATCACGACCTGGCGAACGGGATATCCACGGGCCTTCAAGAAGCTGATTTCAGCCGCGGCATTTTCGGGCGTGTCATAGAGAAGCGGGACCGAAATGAGAGCCGGGAGGTCATGGGTCAAACCGCTCCTAAAGAGGACATCGAATCCAGGCTGCTCCGTGTTGGCGTCGAGATCAGACGCGCGGTGCCAAGGATCAGTCGAGGATGTGTAGATTGCGGTTTGGGTCTCGTTGCTCGGGCCGTGCCTGATCTCATCTTGCAAGGCACCGCTCGCATCGGCGACCCCAAGAGAAATTTCGCGGATGGCAAATCCCAGAGAATCACGAATGTCGGTGGAACCGGAGCGTGCCGTAGCGGACGATTGGAGCAGGCGAATTCTAATGTAGCGCACCTGCACGGGCGTCCCGGAAAGCCGGAACACTTTGGATGCGCCACCGGAGTCATTAGAAATCAGTCCGTTGAGAAAGGTATGCCATTCGCCGTTGGCTTCCTGGAAATCTGAATCGCTGCTGTTCCAAAATTGAACTTCGAATCGCGTGGCGTAGGGCTCGTCCCAATCAATCCTCACCGCGTTGACTGGCTCGGCTTTGCCAAAATCGATCACCACCCATTGCGGGTGCAACGCATTGCTCTCGTCGGTGTAGTGCTGGTCGAGATAGGGGTTGCTTTTCCAGGAAGTTGACTGATCGCCATCCGTCAGCCGCGAATATCCGTCGTTTTCGGCTTGATCGAAGGTATTGCCTCGTCGGGGCAACCGATATCCATGCGAGACCGTCACATATTGGTCGGGGCGATCGCTGGAAGTCCAGTAGCCCTGCTGGTGCTCCGGATCGCTCCATGTCCCCTGTTCGCTCCAATGCCAGGCCTCGATGCCGAGCTCCGTCCTGAGGCTATAGGCGATCTTTTTCAGACCGGCAGCTCGCATTTTCGCGATGTTCTCGGGCGTATAGATACGGTCCACTTCGCCGCGCTTCTGACCGTCGAGTGCCGCACCAAACGCTTCATCCGGAAGGAATTCGGCGACCGGACCGCGCGACAGGTCAACTGTGACCTCTCCGGCAAGACTCTCCACTTGCGATGCATTTTGGGCTCTCGACCGGTCAGGGCCCAAGCCTAACAAGAGGACAATGCCGATCACCGGCAGCCCAAGCTTAAGAAATAGGGTCGTGTGCTTTGACATTGGATGCCGCTTTACGCCGATACGAACCGAGTGATGGGGGTGCCTGTGGATCGCCGAGTCGGGCGGGGCTGCCTTGAATACTCTCCCGCCGCCTTCGGCGCAACGCGAGCGCTAGAGCTTGATCTTAGAAAAGTGGGAACCGGTTTTCCGAAAAGATCATGCTCAAACAAAGACCTAAAGCGCTGTCGCGATTCAACCTGATGCGATAGCGGTCTAGGGGACCATATGTCCGCTGTTGGGATAAGGCGGACACGCGAGCAGGGCCAGTTCAGCCCTTGGCAATCGACCGGCGCACACCCTATCAGGGCAACACGGGCAACACGGGCAACACGGGCAACACGGGCGCGCGGGCGCGGCCCGCAGCTTGCGAGACCCCGCGCGGGGACTGATTGCCGGATCCGAGAGCGGGCGTTTGGCTCAAAGGACGGCGAGTGAAGACGGTATAGCGAAGCATGGCACCACCGCCACTCCTCCTCCTCAAGGACATCAGTCTTTCCTTCGGCAGCACGCCGTTGCTGACCGGCGCTGTCCTATCGATCGGACCTTCGGAGCGTCTGTGTCTGGTGGGCCGCAACGGCTCGGGCAAGTCGACGTTGCTCAAGATCGCCACCGGCGAGATCGAGCCGGATGGCGGCAGCCGCTTCGTCCAGCCCTCGGTGACCATCCGCTATTTGCTGCAAGCCCCGGACCTGACCGGCTTCGCCACCACGGCCGCCTTCGTCGAGGCCGGGCTCGCCCCCGGCGACGATCCTCACCGCGCGCGCTATCTCTTGGAGAGCCTCGGTCTCACCGGGGAGGAGGAGCCGGCGCGCCTCTCCGGCGGGGAAAGCCGGCGTGCGGCGCTCGCCCGCGTGCTGGCACCGGAACCCGATATCCTGCTGCTCGACGAGCCCACCAACCATCTCGACGTGGTCGCCATCGAGGGCTTGGAGGCGGTGCTCAAATCCCTGCGCTCGGCGATTGTGCTGATCAGCCACGACCGGCGCTTCCTGCAAAACCTCTCGGAGGCGACGGTGTGGCTCGACCGCGGCACCACGCGCCGGCTCGACAAGGGCTTCGCCGCCTTCGAGGCGTGGCGCGACGCGATCCTGGAGGCCGAGGAGGTCGAACGCCACAAGCTCGACCGCCGCATCGTGCAGGAGGAGCATTGGCTGCGCTACGGCGTCAGCGCGCGGCGGAAGCGCAACCAGCGGCGTCTTGAATCGCTGCTCGATCTTCGCGACCGGCGCAAGCGGGCGCTAGCCGGCCGTGCGCAGGGCGACGTGAAGCTGTCGGTGCAGGAGGCCAAAGAGACCGGCAAGTTGGTGATCGAGGCGAGGGGCATCGCCAAGGGCTATGGCGACCTCAAGGTCGTGCGCGACTTGAGCCTCAAGATCGCCCGCGGCGATCGGGTCGGCATCGTGGGACCGAACGGCGCNNCCGGCAAGACGACGCTCATCAATATGCTCACCGGGACGCTGGCCCCCGATACCGGCAGCGTGCGGCTGGGCACCAATCTGGAGATCGCGACCCTGGACCAGCGGCGCGAAAGCCTCGACCTAGAGGCGACCGTGGCCGAGACGCTCACCGGCGGGCGCGGCGACGCGGTGATCATCGACGCGGCCAACGAGCAC
>PLBV01000033.1 GCA_003135455.1 Hyphomicrobiales bacterium
CTCGGCAAGCTTCAGCCGGATGCTCGCTACGGTGGAATCGGCCGCTGGTTGCGCTGTTGATCGGCGGCGAGCGTCGGCGTGGCGGGCGAAGCTGATGGGGCAGGGGGGACGGCGGGTTGCTCCGTCGTAATTGCATCCTGGGCGAGCGCCGGTAGGGCACTCAAGGTGGCACACACCAAGGCCCAAGCCGAGACGACAAGGACGGCGACGAAGGATCGTCCGCGCATCTTGCACCCCCCCACGCAACTCTTTGAGAGGCTAATCCGAGAAAGCCGCGGCGGCCACCACGATCTGCATCTGGCGCGAGGCGGCAGCAACGGCCCTCGCTTCGTCCGCAGCCTGAAAACACCGCGCTTTTCGGCCCTTGGCCGCATCTCTTTCCATGCGGGGACAGCGAGGGAGGCCACGGTCATTTGGCATCCTCTGGAAGGATCGACCCGGGCAAGCCATTTTCGGAAGCAATGAGATCGCCCAAGGAAGTAGAAGGAGCCATGTGCGCGTCGAGACAGCCAGGCCCGGGCCGCCCGCTCCACGGCATCGGCCGGGGAGTTATCGTGGGCCCGCCTGAGCTTGCTCTTGGCGACGCGCGCCGCCGCTCATACGAGCCCCTTTGGCTCCCACGCCGCGGCTTCCTGCGCGCAGCCTTCGCACTGGCGCTATCGCCGCTGCTCCGCTACGTCCCGGCTCACGCTGGAACGCCGCTCGATATCGCCGAGATTGCGCCCGGCGTGTTCGTGCATCAGGGCCGCTATGAGATGCAGTCTCCCGACAACTGTGGCGACATGGCCAATGCGAGCTTCGTGGTGGGCCGCGACGCTGTCGCCGTGATCGATACCTTGGGCAGCGCCGTCGTCGGGCGCGAGCTCCGCAATTGCATCCTTGCGGTAACCGACAAGCCGTTCCGCTACGTGGTCAATACCCATATGCATCCCGACCACGTCTTCGGCAACGCCGCGTTCAAGGAGGACAAACCGGTCTTCGTCGCCAATCACAAGCTCGCTCGGGGGCTCAGCTCCCGCGCCGAGCACTACCTCGCCGTCAACAAGCAGATGCTGGGCCCCGACGCCTTCGAGGGCATCGAGGTGATCCTCCCCACGCTTCCCGTCGACGGCACGCTTTCGCTCGACCTCGGCGGCCGCACGCTCATCTGCCAAACCGAGCCGACCGCCCACACCGACAACGACCTGACCGTCACCGACACGCTCACCGACACCCTGTTCCTCGGCGACCTCCTGTTCTCGGTGCATGTGCCGACGCTGGACGGTTCGAGCCGTGGCTGGCTCGCCCTGATCGACGACTTCGAGAAGCGGAAGGCCGCGCGAGTCGTCCCCGGTCATGGGCCACATGCCATGCAGCTGCCGGATGCGCTGGAGCCCGAGAAGCGCTATCTGACGGCGATCGCGACCGATATCCGGGAGCTGATCAAGCAAGACAAGACGCTGGAGGATGCGACCAGGAGCGCAGGCGCGGAAGAGCGGGATAAGTGGATGCTGTTCCAGGACTACCACGTCCGCAACGTCACCGCCGCCTTCGCCGAGCTTGAATGGGAATAGCCGAGCAGAAGCGATGATTCGGGAGTAGAACGGCGCCATGTCCGTTCCGATGCAGAGCATGAACCGGCCTTTCGGCCGCGCGGCCTTGGCCGCCACCCTCTTGGTCCTGTTGGCGCTTCCGGCAAGCGCCGAGGAGGATCCTTGGCCGGGCCTTAAGCGCGATCTCTTCGCCGACCGCGCCATCCAGGCGGAAGACGGCACGGTGGTGCTCGACGCGCCCATGACCGCCGACGACCCTGCGCTCGTTCCCGTCACGGTGCGGGTGTCGCCCTCGGTCACCCAAGCGCTCAAATCCATGACGCTCATCATCGACAAGAACCCGATGCCGATCGTGGCGACGTTCACCTTCGGCCCGGCGGCAGGCACGGGCGGCGAGCGCTCGCTCTCGACCCGCGTCCGCTTCGATTCCTTCTCGCATGTGCGCGCCATCGTCGAGACCGAGGATGGCACGCTGCATATGACGACCAAATTCGTGCAGGCCGCGGGCGGCTGCGCCGCCATGGACGCCAAGGACCCCGACGTGCAAGCCGAAGGGCTCGGCAAGATGATTGTCAAGACCTTCGCGCCGGCGCTCTCAACCGCGCCCTTGTGGTCGGCGCAGGTGATGCTCAAGCATCCGAACACCAACGGCATGCAGCTCGACCCCAAGACGGGCGATTTCATCCCGGCGCGGTTCGTCAACGAGATGACGGTGACGCGGGGCGCCGAGCTTGTCTTCAAGATGACGAATGGGGGCGGCTCGATCGCCGCCAACCCCTATTTCCGCTTCAGTTTCAGCCGCGGCGCCGACAACGATCTTGACGTCGCGATCACCGACACGAAGGGAACGGTGTTCACCGGTCACTCCAGCCCAAGCGGGTCGTGAGCCACGAGCCTATTGCTTCTTGCTCGCGTAAGTGGCTTCCGCCTTGGCGAGGTTCTCCTCGGGGTGCTTCAGGAAAATTGCCTTGGCCTGCTCGTTGCCGAAGCAATAGGTCTTGCCGTCGATCACCGCATTGACCGAGCAGTCCGTGGCGATGTCCTTGCCGAGTGCCAGGCCCTCCGCACAGAGATTGCCGTACTCGCCTTCCGTAGCCGCCACCGCAAGCGTGGCCGAGCCAAGCAGCAACGCGCTGACCAGTGCGGATATGCGGGAAGCTTTGGTCATCGTTCTCTCCTGGTTTAGTTGACTTGGCCGCCTTCTAGACCGCGCCGCCGCTGCCCGCCAGGCCTTAGCGGAGTGCGCGGTGTGGCAGCCTGTGGCAGAGTGCGCGCGTGCCTAGACCCATCGATCCAGCCTCCGCCGCCCGCGCCTCAGAGCTCGCGCGAAAAAGCCTCGCCCGGCCGGGTAGCCCGGCTGAGGTGCCGTCGCGCCTGCTCGTGGTGGACGTCGAGCGCCAGCGCGCCGTTTGGCTCGAAGATGGCGACGCCAAGGCCGCGTGGCCGGTCTCGACCTCGCGGCGGGGCGTGGGCGGCGAGGAAAACTCGTACCGGACGCCGCCCGGCTGGCACCGCGTTGCCAGCGCGATCGGGGAGGACGCTCCCCTCGGCTCAGTGTTCAGAAGCCGCGAGCCGACCGGCGAGATGTGGTGCGGCGAGGCGCGCGACGACGACCTCATCCTCACCCGCATCTTGACGCTGGATGGGCTCGAAGACGGCCTGAACCGGGGGCCGGGCCGCGACTCGCTCGCGCGCTACATCTACATCCACGGCACCAATCACGAGACCCTTCTCGGCCGCCCCACCTCCCATGGCTGCGTACGCATGGCCAATGACGATGTGGCTGAGCTCTTCGCGCGCATGCGGGAAGGGGACCACGTCCTCATTGTCGAGCCAGCAGCACCCGCCATTCCCGATATCCGCGGCGAGCGACGCTTCCATTATGCCGGGCTTGGCGGATCGGGGATGAGCGCGCTGGCTCAGTTCCAGGTGATGACCGGCGGCCGCGCCAGCGGCAGCGACCGTGCCTTCGACCGGGGCGAGCGCGCCGAGACGCGGGCCGAGCTCGAGCGTCTCGGCATCACGGTGCTACCCCAGGACGGAAGCGGCATCGGGCCCGACTGCGCGGCGCTCGTGGTCTCCACCGCGGTCGAGGAGCAGGTGCCCGATTTTGCCGCGGCGCGCCGTCTCGGCATTCCCATCATCCATCGCTCCGAGCTGCTCGCCCATTTTGTCGCCGAGCGTCGCACCGTCGCGGTGAGCGGCACCAGCGGCAAGTCCACGGTGACCGCCATGGTGTTCGAGATCCTGGCGGGAGCGGGCCGCGACCCCTCCGTGATCACCGGCGGCGATCTACGTCTGTTGCAGGCCCGCGGGCTGCTGGGCAATGCCTTCGCCGGAGGCTCGGACCTGCTGGTGGTGGAGGCCGATGAGAGCGACGGCTCGCTGGTGCGTTATGCGCCGGCCGTGGGCGTCATCCTCAATCTGCAGCGCGACCACAAGGAGATGGGGGAGGTGGCGAGCATGTTCGCCGTGCTGCGGGCTCGCGCCCGCGAGGCGCTGGTGGTGGGGGAGGCGGAGAATCTCGACGCACTCGCTGGCGGCGCGCTGCGCTTCGGCTTCGGTCGGCAAGCCGACGTGCGCGGGGAGGATGTGGCCCTGCAAGCTACCGGCAGTCGCTTTCGCGTGGACGACACGCTGTTCGAGCTGCCGGTGCCAGGCCGGCACAACGTCGCCAATGCGCTGGCGGCAATAGCCGCCTGCCGGGCACTCGACGTGCCGCTCGCCGCCATGGTCGCCCCGCTCGCTGCGTTTCAAGGCGTGGGGCGACGCTTCCAGACGGTGGGAAGCGCCCGTGGCGTCGAGGTGGTCGACGACTTCGCCCACAATGCCGATAAGGTGGCGGCCGCACTTGCCACGGCACGCTTACGCGCGGCGCGCGTGCTCGCCGTCTACCAGCCCCACGGCTACGGCCCGACGCGGTTCCTGCGCCAGGACTTCGTCACCGTCTTCTCCCGCGAGCTGGAACCCCAGGACCGCCTGTGGATGCTGGAAGTCTTCTATGCGGGGGGGACGGCGCAGCGCGACTTCTCCGCCGCCGACATCGTGGCCGAGATCGCTGCCCAAGGCGTGCACGCCGAGTTCGCGCCGTCACGGGAGTGGCTTGCTGCCCGCATCGCCGCAATGGCAGAGCCGGGCGACCTGGTGCTGGTGATGGGCGCCCGCGACCCCTCGCTCACGGACTTTGCGCGCGCCATCCTTGCCGCTCTCGAAGTCCGCGCAGTGGCTGCTGATATCGCAGCAGAGCTCAGCTGACACCCAATCGGGAATGACAGGGATGCAGCGCCTGTATCGGATCGCGGCGGCGGCGCTTGGATGGTTCACGCTGGCCTTGCAATATTATCTCACCATGCAGGGAAAGAGCGGGGCCGAGGCGGTCGAAGAAACCATCCGCTTCTTCGGCTTCTTCACCATCCTCTCCAACATCCTCGTCGCGCTCGCGCTTGCGCTGCCCTGGCTTGCGCCGGGCTCCGGCCTTGGGCGCTTCTTCTCGCAGGCTACGGTGAGGACCGCGATCGCGAGCTACATCATCATCGTTGCCATCATCTATCATTACCTCCTGCGCCAGCTTTGGAACCCGGAAGGCTTGCAGTTCCTCGCCGACACGCTGGAGCACGACGTCATGCCGGCGCTTTACCTCATCGATTGGCTGGCCTTCGTGCCGAAGGGCACGCTGACGCCGAAGTCGGTGCCCGCCTGGCTCGCCTTTCCCGTCGCTTACGCCGCCTATCAGCTCATCCAAGGCGCCGGCTCCGACGACTATCCTTACCCGTTCCTCGATGTCGGCAAGCTGGGTTATGACCGTGTACTGATCAACATGGCTGGGCTGATCGTGGTCTTCGCTGGGCTCGGACTCATCCTCGTCGCCATCGATTATGGCCTTGGCCGGGGGAGGAGGCAGGAGGCCCGCTGACGGCGCTCATGTCGCAGGCGGGAGATAGAGGTCGTTAATAGACTGGTACGACTTCGCCCCAAAAATGGACGAGTGCGGCCGACGATTCGGCCAACCTCCACCTTTCCGCCTTGCGCGAGCGACGAACGACAAAGAGCTTGTACCGATGGCCCATCCGGACCATAGAGGGCGAAAGCCCGCGCCGAGAGCCTTGTTTTCGGTGATAATGGGCGCGTTTTCGCCCCTCTCGGGCGGACCCCCGGGGGCGGGGGACGGGCAGGGGGCGGAGCTTGTTCGGAGGCGCCCTATGCTTGAGTCCATCTTCACCCTCATTTGGCTTGCCGCCCTGTTCGCCTTGGCGATGTATCGCGCGCCCTTGCGGGTCTGGGCCGGCGCCGTCGCGCTGTTTACCTTGAGCGTTCAGCTGGGCCTTGGGCACGGCGCGCTGCATGGGCTCCATTTCAATCTGTGGACGCTGCTCGGCTGGGTGGTGGCAGGACTGCTGCTTGCGGCGAGCTTCCCCGAGATCAAACGCAAATACATCGCGCTTCCTGCCTATCGCAAGCTGAAGGGCGCCATGCCCACCATCTCCGACACCGAGCGGGAGGCGCTACAGGCCGGCACCGTCGGCTGGGACGCGGAGCTCTTCGGAGGCCAGCCGGACTGGTCGAAGCTCCGCCGCGTGGCGCCGATCACGCTGACCGCCGAGGAGCGTGCCTTTCTCGACGGACCGACCGAGGAGCTTTGCCGCAAGCTCAATGACTGGCAGATCCGCCATGAGCTGCACGACATTCCCGACGACGTCTGGGCCTTCGTCCGTGAGCAGGGCTTTCTCGGCATGCTCATCTCCAAGGAGCACGGGGGCTTGGGCTTCTCGGCCCAGGCGCAGTCGCTCATCCTGGGCAAGATCGCCTCGCGCAGCCCCGACGGCGTCACCATCGTCATGGTGCCGAACTCGCTCGGGCCCGGCGAGCTGATCGAGAAATACGGGACAGCTGCGCAGAAGGCGCATTACCTGCCCCGGCTCGCCCGCGGCGAGGAGATCCCCTGCTTTGCGCTGACCGGTCCCTTCTCCGGCTCCGATGCCGCCTCCATGCGCGACATCGGCGTCGTCGCCAAGGGCTGGCATGAGGGTAAGGAGACCACCGGCATCAGGCTCACCTGGGACAAGCGCTACATCACGCTCGCGCCCAAGGCGACGCTGCTCGGCCTCGCCTTCCGCCTGTTCGATCCGGAGAATCATCTCGGCCGCGGCGCCGATATCGGCATTACCCTGGCGCTGGTGCCGACCAACCATCAAGGCGTCGAGATCGGCCGCCGGCATCTGCCGTGCGGCGCCTCCTTCCCCAATGGTCCCACCACGGGCAAGGACGTGTTCGTGCCGCTGGACTGGGTCATCGGCGGGGCGGAGCGCGCAGGGCAGGGCTGGCGCATGCTGATGAGCTGCCTCGCCGCCGGCCGCTCCATCTCGCTGCCCGCGACGAGCGCCGCCGCCGTCAAGGCGATGCTGCGCACCAGCACCGCCTACGCCCGCATCCGCAAGCAGTTCAATCTGCCCATCGGCTTTATGGAAGGGGTGGAGGAGCCCTTGGCGCGCATGGCCGAGACCGCCTATACGCTCGAAGCCGCCCGCGCCGTCACAGCTTCCATGGTCTCGGCCGGCGAGAAGCCCGCGGTGATCTCGGCGCTGCTCAAATATGTTTCCACCGAACGCATGCGCGGCAGCGTCAACGACGCGATGGACATCCATGGCGGCCGCGGCATCTGCGACGGCCCCGCCAATTACATCCAGGGCGCCTATCAGATGGTGCCGGTCGGCATCACCGTCGAAGGCGCCAATATCCTGACCCGCACGCTGATCACCTTCGCGCAAGGAGCCCTTAGGAGTCACCCTTACCTCTTCACCGAGATCGAGGCGCTGCAGGACGAGGATCAGGAGCGGGGCGTGGCGGATTTCGAGCGCGCGCTTGACGGCCATGTCGCCTTCACCGTCTCCAACGCCTTCGGCGCGCTGTTCCACAATCTCACCTTCGGTGTCTTTGCCAGCGCCCCCCCCAATGTCGGGGCGACGCGCCGCTGGTGGAAGCAGCTCGCGCGCGCCTCGCGCTCCTTCGCGCTGGTCGCCGACATGACCGTGGCGTTGCTCGGCGGCGGCCTGAAGGAGAAGCAGAAGATCACCGGGCGCATGGCCGATGCCCTTGCCGAGCTCTATCTCCTCTCTGCCATCCTCAAGCGCTATGAGGACGACGGCTCGCCGCGCGCCGACCTGAAGCTCGTCGATTATGCCGCCCAGAATTGCCTCTACCGCTTCGACCAGGCGCTGGCCGGCACGCTCGACAATTTCCCGATGGTGTGGTCAGGCGCGCTGATGCGGCCGCTTGTCTTTCCCTTGGGCGTCATGCGGCGCCCGGCCTCCGACCGAGCCGGCAAGGAGATCGTGCGCGCGAGCCTTGAGCCCGGCGAGTTCCGCGATCGTCTCACCAGGGACATTTTCATCACCAATGATCCGGCCGACCGGGTGGGCCTGCTCGAGCACACGCTGATCAAGGCGATCGCGGCCGAGGAGGCCGACAAGAAGCTCGAGCGCGCCATCCGCAAAGGAGAGGTCAAGCGCTATCACGACCGCGATTGGATCGCCGAGGCGGAGAAGAAGGGCGTGGTGAGCGCGGAGGAAGCGCGTGCGCTCGCCGAGCTGCGCGATCTCGTGGCACGCGCGATTGCCGTGGACGCCTTCCCCGCGGCGGAGGTTGCACAAGCCAGTACCAGCGAACATCCGGCACCAGCCCTCGCGGCTCAGGCCCCGGAACATATCGCTGCGGAATAGACCAGACCATGCCGACCACGCTTCCTACCCTGCACGACTGGCGCCTCTCGGTCGATTACGAAGGCATCGCCTGGGCGGTGATCGACCGCGAGGGCGAGAGCATGAACTCGCTCGGCCGACGCCCCACGCACGAGCTCGGCGAGATCGTCAAATGGGCCGAGGAGTCCGCGCTCAAGGCCGAGATCAAGGGCCTCGTGCTGATCAGCGGTAAGAAATCGAGCTTCATCGCCGGCGCCGACATCCGCGAATTCGAGAGCTTCGACACCCTGCCCGCCATCAAGGAGGTGGTGAACCAGACGCTGGAGCTGTTCGACCGCATCGAGAAGCTGCAAGTGCCCGTGGTCGCCGCCATCCACGGCTATTGCCTGGGCGGCGGGCTTGAGCTGGCGCTTGCCTGTCATTACCGGATTGCCGACCGCGAGGAGGCGACGCGGCTCGGCTTTCCCGAGGTGAAGCTCGGCATCTTTCCGGGCTTGAACGGCACGGTACGCTCGATCGCGCTCGCCGGCCCCGTGGACGCCATGACCGCCATGCTCACCGCACGCATGCTGCGCCCGAGCGCCGCCAAGGCCATGGGGCTGATCGATCAACTGGTGCCGACGCACCACAATCTCCGCTGGGCCGCGCGGAAGGCGGTGTTGCAGAAGCGCCGTTCAAAAGGGGCCCCCTGGTGGAAGCGGCTGATGTTGAAGGACCCAGTGCGCGGGCTGCTCGCCAAGCAGATGCGCGCCAAGACGGCGGCCAAGGTGCGCGAGGAGCACTATCCCGCGCCCTTCCGCCTCATCGATCTCTTTGAGCGCTACGGCGACGATCCCGTCCGCATGCGCGCGGCCGAGACCGAGATCTTCGCGCCGCTGATGGCAAGCGACACGTCGCGCAATCTGCGCCGCGTGTTCAAGCTGTCGGAGATGCTGAAGGACGAGGCGCCTAACGACGTTTTCAAGCCGAGCCGCGTGCACGTGATCGGCGCCGGCACCATGGGCGGCGACATCGCGGCCTGGTGCGTCGTCTGTGGCATGCAGGCGAGCCTGCAGGACCTCGACGAGGCGCAGATCGGCAAGGCGCTCAGTAGGGCCAAGAGCCTGTTCAAGCGGCAGCTCCGCGGCAAGCAGGCGGTGGATGCGGCGGTCGCCCGCCTGATCGCCGATCCAACCGGCAAGCACATCAAACATGCCGATGTGGTGATCGAGGCGATCGTGGAGAAGCTCGACATCAAGCAGAAGCTCTTCGCCGAGCTCGAGACGAAGATAAAGCCGGGCGCCGTGCTCGCCACCAACACCTCATCGCTGAAGCTCGAGGACATCGCTCGCGGGCTGAAGGACCCTGGCCGCCTGGTGGGCCTGCACTTCTTCAACCCGGTGGCGCAGCTTCCTCTGGTCGAGGTCGTGCGGGGAGAGGGGACGCGCGAGGAGGAGGTGCGCAAAGGCACAGCCTTCGTCACCGCCATCAAGAAGCTGCCGCTGATCGTGAAGAGCTGCCCGGGTTTCCTCGTCAACCGCGTGCTCGCGCCTTACATGATGGAGGCCGTCCGCCGGCTCGAGCAAGGTACCCCACGCGAGAAGATCGACCAGGCCGCGCTCACATTCGGCATGCCCATGGGCCCGCTCGAGCTGATGGACCTGGTGGGCCTCGACATCGCCAGCCACGTAGGCGAGGAGCTTTCGCTCGCGCCCAAAGAGGAGACCACCCTCAGCCGCCTGGTGAAGGAGCGCAAGCTCGGCAAGAAGACGGGCGAAGGCTTCTATGTATGGGAGAAGGGCAAGCCGAAGCGCGCCGACGCCATCTACGATGCGGCCGAGCTCGACGCCCTTGGCCGCGAGCTGATCAAGCCCATGCTCGATGCGGCCGAGCGCGCGCTCACCGACGGGATCGTCGCCAACGCCGACCACGTCGATGCTGGCGTGATCTTCGGCACAGGCTTCGCGCCCTTCCGCGGCGGACCGCTGCATTACCGCCGCACCCAACAGCGGGCGGCCGACACCGCCGCCGCGGCGGCCTAAAGGCGAGTAGGGAAGCCCATCATGGCGGAACGGGGATTGCGGCGCGTTGCGGTGCTCGGCGGATCGAGGATCCCCTTTTGCCGCTCCTATACGGCTTACGCCGAGCTCTCCAATCTCGACATGCTGACCGCAGCGCTTGGCGGGCTCATCGACCGCTTCGCGCTGCATGGCGCCCATATCGATGAGGTGGTAGGCGGCGCGGTGGTGACCCACGCCAAGGACTGGAACCTCGCGCGGGAGGCGGTCATCGGCAGCGCGCTCGCCCCCACCACGCCCGCCATCACCATGATGCAGGCCTGCGGCACCAGCCTGCAAGGCGCGCTGGGGCTGGGTGCCAAGATCGCCACCGGGCAGATCGAATCGGGCATCTCGCTCGGCTCCGACACCACCAGCGACGCGCCCATCGTGTTCAAGCGGAGCTTCGCCCAGCGCATGGTGCAGCTCTCCCGCGCCCGCAGCTTCGGCCAGAAGCTTGCCGTGCTGAAGGGCTTCAGCCCCGCCGAGCTCGTTCCGCAGCCGCCAAGCACCTCGGAGCCACGCACGGGGCTCAGCATGGGCGAGCATTGCGAGCTGATGGCCAAGGAATGGGGCATCGATCGGCAGGCGCAGGACCAGTTGGCCTATGAGAGCCACAAAAAGGCCGCGGCCGCCTATGACGAGGGCTTCATGCACGACCTCGTCGTTCCTTGCGCCGGAATCTTCCGCGACAACAATATCCGCGAGGACATCTCGGTTGCGAAGATGGCCGAGCTCAAGCCCGTCTTCGACCGCTCGGGCAAAGGCACCATCACCGCCGCCAATTCCACGCCGCTCACCGACGGCGCCTCCACCGTGCTTCTGGCCTCGGAGGAATGGGCGGCCAAGCGCAATATCCCCGTGCAGGCCTATCTCACCATGGGCCGAGCCGCGGCCGTGGATTTCGTTGCGGGGGAGGGGCTTCTGATGGCTCCCACCGTTGCCGTGAGCGAGCTCTTGCGCGAGACGGGTCTTGCGCTCCAGGACTTTGATTATTATGAGATTCACGAAGCCTTTGCCGCGCAGGTGTTAGCTACGCTGAAGGCATGGGCGTCCGAAGACTATTGCCGGAGCCGGCTGGGGCGGAGCGAGCCGCTTGGGTCGATCGATCGGTCGAGGCTCAATATCAAGGGCTCCAGCATCGCGTTCGGGCACCCATTCGCTGCCACCGGCGCGCGCATATTGGCGGTTTTGGCCAAGCTGTTGCATAGCCAAGGCGGCCGGCGCGGGTTGATTTCGGTTTGCACGGCCGGCGGTATGGGCGTCGCGGCCATCCTGGAAGGGGTGGGGACGCCTAAAGTGCCGGAACAGGCCGGCCAAGGCACCGAGGCGGGAGGTGCGCCATGAGCGCGTCCCAAATCGGGCCTAACAAGGACCCCAATAAGGGGTCCATCAGGGACAGGGGGCGAGGGGCTAATTGCCGTGGCGTCGTTGACGCCAGCGGCCGACTTATGACGAGGAGGTGCTTATGAAGCATCATGCGATCGCTGCGGCGATGGGGCTTTTGACAGCTCTCCTGATCCCCGGCAGCCACTCCCTGGCCGCTGGCCCCGATCCCACCGGCATTTGGATGAAGCAGGAGGCGAGCGATTATCCCGCCAAAATGGACATCCGCAAATGCGGCAAGGGACAACTCTGCAGCAAGATCGTCTGGTTGCAGGTCCTGAACGACAGCAAGGGTAAACCCCTGCATGACGTCCGCAACGAAGATCCTTCCATGCGCGACCGGCCGATCCTGGGCCTGCCCATCTTCAACAACCTGACCCCTTCGGAACCCGGAGTCTGGGTCGGCGATATCTACAATCCCGAAGACGGGCATTTCTATTCGGACATCAAGCTCACCGTCGTCTCCAGGAACCAGGTTGTGATCCGAGGCTGTAAGGCTTGGCTGCTGTGCGGCGAGAAGATCTGGACGAGGTCGACGCTTCCCGCGCCGCCGGCTGCGGCGCCGGCCGAGCCCGAGCAGCAGGAGGTCAAGGCTCCCGAGCAGCAGGAGGTCAAGGCGCCCCAGCAGCAGCAGCAGGACAACGCTCCGCAGCCACAGGAGATCAAGACTCCCGCGGCTGCGGATGCGAAGGCACCGGTGGTCGAGGCCGCCGTCGATCCTGACCCGATACCGCCAACACCGACGCCGAAGCCCCATCGCGCCATGGCGGCGGCGGCACCGGCGGCTCCGCAAGCGGAGGTCAAGTCGGCTGCGGTCGAGCCCGAGGCCACGCAGGCCCTGCGGAAAATGCGCGCTCTTGCCCCAGCTCCACAGGTGCTGAAGCCTGAGCTGCCGGCGCCCTCGCAAGATGCCTCGGCCGGCTACGGCTTCATGTTGACCACGGCGAGCCCCGAAACGGCCCCGCCCTTCTCCAGCGAGAGAGTGTCGAGCATGTTCGTCATCACCCATCCGCTCGGGCGCATGGCGGCCCCCGCATCGGGGGTCACGGAGGCTGCCGTGGACCCGCAGGATGACGCGGCCTCGGTTCCGCTCCCGGATCAGAAGCCCAGGGTGACCAAGGTGAAGCCGCACCCCGCGGTGTCCGCCGATGCCGGCGATTCTACCTCCGTTGCAGCGGCGGCCCCAAAGCCGAAGCCCAAGCCGCCGGTGAAGAAGCCGCAAGAGGATCTGCCCTGGCTGCAGCACCCTTAAACTGACTCGAGCGAGGGCATATACGGGGGCCTACCGACTTGGGTGATGCCCTTTGCCGTGGAGCTTGGCACGGCCGTGGTGCTCGGTGCGCAGCTCCTTCTTCGATAGCTTGCCGATCATGGTCTTGGGCAGGATGTCGCGGAACTCGATCTCGGCCGGCACCTCGATCTTGGAGAGTTTTGTCGCGAGGAATGCAAGCAGTTCCGCTTCGGTCGCCGTAGCCCCCTCTTTCAACTTCACGAAGGCCTTCGGTGCCTCGCCGCGATAGGCGTCGGGGATGCCCACCACGGTGACCTCGGCCACCGCGCCGTGATCGTAGAGCGCGTCCTCGATGCGGCGCGGATAGACCTTGAAGCCCGAGGCGTTGATCATGTCCTTGATCCGGTCGACGATGAAGACGAAGCCCTCCTCATCCATGTAGCCCACGTCGCCGGTGCGGAAGAAGCGGCCGACGAAGCAGGCTTCCGTCTCCTCCTTCTGGTTCCAATAGCCAGGCATCACCTGCGGCCCGGCGATGCAGATCTCGCCCCGCTCTCCTCTCGGTATCTCGACCTCAGGGTCCGCGAGCGAGCGGATGGAGAGCTCGGTGCCGGGCAGCGGCAACCCGATCGAGCCTTCCTTCGGCTCGCGGTCGAGCGGATTGCAGGTCACCACCGGCGAGGTCTCGCTCAAGCCATAGCCCTCGACCAGCCGGCAGGCGCATAGCGCCTCGAAGCCGCGCTTCACCTCGATCGGCAGCGCGGCGCCGCCGGAGATGCAGAATTCGAGCGAGGTGAGATCGAAGTTCTTGATGTGAGGATGCCGCATGATGGCGTGGAAGATGGTGGGCACGCCCGGCATCATGGTGGGGCGCAGCTTGCTGATCAGCTTCAGCGTGTCGATGAGCTCGAACCTCGGCACCAGGATTATCTCCATGCCCTGACTGACGCCGAAATTCATCACCGTGGTCATGGCGAAGACGTGGAACAGGGGCAGGATGCCGATGACGCGGTCGTTTTGCGGCCCCTGCGGCCGCCACGCCCTCACTTGGGCGACATTGATGGAGAGGTTGGCATGGGTGAGCATGGCGCCCTTGGGCGTGCCTGTCGTGCCACCGGTATATTGCAGCACGGCGACCGCATCGGGGGTGAGCGCTGGTCGCTCATAGCGGCCGTCATTGGCAAGGAGCTCGCGCTCGAGCACGATCTTGTCCTTGACCTTCGAGGCGCCGACCTGCGCCAGGGTCGCCCGCCGCATGAGCTTCAGCCCCACCGATTTGATCGGCGGCAGGAGGGCGGCGAAGCTCGCCACCACGGCCTTGTCCAGCACGCCGCTCTGCAACAGCGCCTCGACCTTCTCGAAGGTGGCGGCAAGGTCGAGCGTCACCATGAGGCGGGTTTCGCTGTCGCGGATCTGGAACGCGAGCTCTTCGAGGCTGTAAAGGGGATTGAAGTTGACGACCGTGCCGCCTGCCTTCAGGACCGCGAAATAGAAGACGACGAAGGTGGGCGTATTGGGCAGGAACAGGCCCACCTTGACGCCTTCCCGGACGCCCAGCGCCTGCAGCCCCTTGGCCGCCCGGTCGGACAGGGCGCCGATCTCGGCATAGGTCAGGCGCCGGCCCATGAAGTAGGTGCAAGGGCGCGGGCCATGGGCGCTGACCGCCTCATCGAACATGCTGCTGAGCAGCGCGGGCTTAAAGCTCATGCCCCAGTCGATGCCGTTGGGGTAGGCTACAAGCCAAGGGTGGCCTTCGGCCGCGCGACGGCTGCTTGCCTTGCTTTGGACGCGTCCTGACTTCGCTATTGGGGCCATAAGGGGGTGTTGCCGCTTTCTTCGCATTGCCTCTTTCGAGGCAATTGGCCGCAGACGCTCTTGTTCGCTTTCGACCAAGGATTATTATACCACGGCTGGCCTCATGCAGGGGCTGAGTCGGGGCGCATCGCCCCGCGCGCGGGATTATGCTGAAACCGTGGCGTAGATTGGCCTAAAAACGCCAATTTTGTTGGCGATTAGAGGCCTCTCGCCGGGGAAGAAACTGGACCAGGACCGATAGACTCGACAAGATTTTAAGTCTATTCCATTGGCTGACTTGCCCTCGGATTAGCTATGATCTAGCTGAGTCACCACGGACACGACCCCGCAACGGGGCAGGGAGAGCGATATGGATGATGTGGCGACCAAGATCATCGAGATTTTGCGCAAGAATATGAAAGACCCATCGAAGGCCGTCGCGCTCGAAACCCCCTTAAGCGAGCTTGAGATCGAGTCGCTCGATCTTGCGGTGATCGTGTTCGATATTGAGGATACCTTTGGCATCGAAATCCCCTATAATGCGAATGAGGAAGTTGAGGCGTTCGCGACGGTAGGGTCTGTCGTCGATCGCGTGAAGGGCATCATCTCCGAGACGAAAGCATCGGGCGCGGCAGCTTGAAGCCAGCCATTTCCGCTCGGGGGAAGTGCCCTTGGCGTCGACAAGGTCTGGAGTTGCGACTTAGCACGACATGACACAAATTGATGCGCGCAGGCGCGTCGTGGTCACTGGCCAGGGCGTCGTCACTCCTTTGGGTACTGGTGTCGACCGGTTTTGGGCTGCGCTCAAAAACGGTGAATGCGGTATTCGCCAGGTGCAGAGCTTCTCCACCGAGGACCTGTACATCACCATCGCCGGCGAGGTGCCGGATTTCGATCCGAAGGAGCGGCTGAAGAGCAAGGCGCTGCTGCTCGCCGACAAATACTCCCAATATGCGGCCTGCGCGGCGCAAGAAGCCGTCACCATGGCGAAGCTCGAAAGTCCGCTCAAGGACAAGGCGGCCTATCGCGCGGCTTGCATCATCGGCTCGGGCGTCGGCGGTCTTACCACGCTGGAATTCTCCTACAAGATGCTGTTCAAGGAGAACAAGCGCGCCACCCATCCGCTAACGCTGCTCAAGGCCATCGGCAGCTCGGCCTCGGCCCATGTCAGCATCGAACACGGCATCAAGGGGCCGACCTTCGGCGTGGTGAGCGCCTGCGCTACGGCGACCCACTCGATCGGCCTCGTCTACCGGATGATCCGCGAGGGTCTCGTCGATGTCGGCGTTGCCGGCGCCGCCGAGGCCTCGCTCAATTGGGGCGCGACCCGGGCTTGGCAGGCGATGCGGGTGTTGAGCCCCGATGGCTTGTGGCCCTTCTCCAAGCGGCGGAACGGCACCGTTCTCGCCGAAGGCGCAGGCATCCTGATGCTGGAGGAGCTCGAGCACGCCAGGGCGCGCGGAGCGCCGATCTATGCCGAGCTGCTCGGCTATGGCATGACGGCGGACGCGGCCGACATGGTCAACCCCTCCATCGACGGCGCCTCCATGGCCATGCAGATGGCGCTCGACGATAGCCGCTTGGCACCGAGTGACATCGGCTATGTGAACGCCCACGGCACCGGCACCACGGTCAACGATCTCAACGAGACCAGGGCGATCAAGCGCGTGTTCGGCAATGCGGCGAACAAGCTCTCCATCTCCTCGACCAAATCGATGCATGGCCATTGCCTGGGCGCCGGCGGCGGCATCGAGGCCGTGGCGGCGATCAAGGCCATCGGCGACAATTTCGTGCCGCCGACGGTGGGCCTGCATGACCCCGATCCCGAATGCGATCTCGACTACACGCCGAATGTCGGCAAGACGCGCGAGATCAACTACGCCATGTCGAACTCCTTCGCCTTTGGCGGCCTCAACGCGGTGCTCGTGTTCGGCCCGCCTCCGGCTTAAGCCGCTTCCTTTTGCTGCGTCGATCCCTCAGTCTTCTGCTGGCGCTCGCCCTTGGCTTGGGCGCGTTTGCGGCTGCCGGCTACATGGCCTGGCAGTTCGGGGGCTGGGTGCGCACCGAGCGGGCGGTGGCCCTGAACCGGGAAGCGATCTTCCGCTCGCCCGCCTCCTTCGTCGCCGGCAATCCTCAAGGCGACGTGAGCGTGGTTGCCTTCTTCGACCATAACTGCCCGGACTGCCGCGAGCGCGCGCCGGACCTGGCCAAGCTCATCGCCACCGATCGGAAAGTGCGCCTCGTGCTCAAGGAGCTCCCCGTGCTGGGGCCAGACTCCGAGGCCGTGGCGCGCGTGGCGCAAGCCTCGATCGCGCAAGGCAAATATTTCGAGCTGTATCAGGCGCTGTTCGCCCTGCCGGGGCGGGCGACCAAGGACAAGGCCTTGCGCATCGCGAGCGAGCTCGGGCTCGACACCGCGCGGTTGGAGGCCGACATGCAGGATGGAAGCGTTGCCGAGGCGCTTGCCGACACCAAGCATCTTGCCAAGAGCTTGGGGGTGCGGGGCGTGCCGTTCTATCTGGTGGGCGACCGCGCTGTCGCTGCCGGCCCCGATGGCCTCTACGACCGGCTCGCCAGCGCCGTCGCCGACATCCGCACCTATGGCTGCCGAGCCGGCTGCTGATTTTGATGGCTTCCGAGAGTCCCAAAACCTGACCCGTCATGCCCGAGGGCAGGCTAAGCCCGGCCATGACGACACTAAGGGGCCCTGAAGGGGCGCGCCGCTATATCAGGCCGAGGCCGCGGAAGCTCGCATGCCCCTGCTTGCCCACGATGATGTGGTCGTGGACCACGATGCCCAGATTCTTCGCCGCCCCCACGATCTGCTTCGTCATCTCGATATCGGCGCGCGATGGGGTCGGATCGCCTGAGGGGTGATTGTGCACGAGCACGACCGCTGTCGCCGATAGCTCCAGCGCCCGCTTGACCACCTCCCGCACATAGACCGGGGTGTGATCGACGGTGCCCTTTTGCTGCACCTCGTCGGCGATGATCTGGTTGCGCTTGTCGAGGAACAGGATGCGGATTTCTGACAACCACTTGAATTTGCAAGCGCACGTCCCAGCCGCCGCTTTTCCTGTCCCTTCGAGGCAGGTGACATGTCCAAGCCCGAGCAGGATCGGCGTAGGGAGGCACGCAAGGCGGACGCCAAGCGGCGAAAGATCGAGGGCAGACTACCTCGCCAGCTTCGCCGCTTTCGGCGCAAGACATAGCCTTGGCTTGCGGCTGGCATGTCGACGCCAACAAAGAGCGTAGCGATACGTTGGGACCTCACCCTGTCTCACCGAGGCCCAGCGTCACGGCAGCAGAGCAGCCATGTGTAAGAGCACCACGGAAAAGGAAGGGACGCCGCCAGGCTCAGCGCTTATTTTTGGCTCGCGTAGCTGCGGCTTTGCGAGCCGTTTCACGCCGCTTGCGCGTGGTCGCGGCCTTGAGAGCCGCCGCGCGCTTTTTTCGCGTCAATGCGCCCTTCTGGCCGGGTGTGAGTGTAGCCTCAGGTTTGGTTTGCATGGTCTCCCTTTCTTTCTGAACGGCCCGAAGATAACCCCTCCCTCAAAGAGTGGAGGAGGAGGGCAGCGGAAAGCGGAACTATGCTTGACGAGCTTCATAAAGCTCGCTCACCCCGGCTACATGGAGAGGTCACGCAGCAAGTGCGCGACTCACTCGCGCCGCTTGGTCAAACTCTACCTTGCTAGACTGCCGTTCTATAGAGGGAAATTGCATTTGGCACAAGAAACGCAGCATGAGCGACAAGCGCGCTGCGGAGCCGACATCTATGCGCAATGCCGGATGCAGTTGAGCACAAACCGACAGGCCGCTGCAGCCCAAGACGACGCCGCTGGAGCCCGAGCTGGGGCTGCGATAACGGCTGCGAGTGCCAAGCTGCTGCAGCCGCCACCAGCGCCCACCACCTGCCGCTCGGTTATGGTCGGAAACGTGCTCACGACCAATTGCAATTAGCCCGACGCGGACGGCCGAAAGTCTGGGAACTGTTGTGGCCTAGCCGTGGGTACAGAAATCTCATTGGGTTTGGCCTCTCTGTGTGAAAGAACAGAATAATTGATTCGGTAGACTAAGCCTCTGCGGAGACGGCTCTAACTTCTCCACTTCGGTTCAGGCGGCACGTTAGATCCGTCTTACGGATGGGCCTCGTTATCGGCCCCGCCACGCGAGTCCGGCGTTAGGGCGCGCTTCGGTTCGGTCCCCGTCACGGACTCGCTCTGCTCATCGAGCGCATCGATGCTCTTCGCAGGCACTCTCGTTACGAGTGTCGCCGACCCCCCGGCGTTAAAGCGAGGGACACCCCAACTTATGGAGCTGCTGCCATGCGTATGCATGCCAAAGCGCGCTACCCCAATCTCGTACGAGCACGAGTTCCGCGTGAATTGAGCGATGCCGTCGACAACACCGCGAGCGCAAGATTTCTGACCAAGTCGGAATATGTGCGGCAAGCGTTGTTGAAGAGCCTTAAGGCCGATGGTGCTTTCCTGCCTTCACCTGCTCGCGTCGCTGCATAGGACCGAGGGGATAGCCATGCCCACTTTCGAAGTCACGCGCGGTGGCAGGGTCTTCGAGGTCATCGCCTCCAGCCCTGATGAAGCCGGTAGCAAGGCGGATGCAGCCCTAGCTGCCGCGCCAGCCACCGCAGCTTCCTCGCCAATGACATTAGACCAGCAGAAGGCAATCGCCATCGCGACCGCCCGTATGCGCGCCATCTCGACCGCCCCGCAGCAGGATGCCGCGCCCACCCCTCCTCTTCCAGACGGCTATCAGCTACTTCCTCCACTACCGGAGGGGTATCAGCTTGAGCAGTCCATTCCAGCGGCCCCAGACGCTCCTGCAGCCCCAGGCCCCACGTCATGGCTCCCAGGAGGGGAGACCCTTGGCGACGCGACGCAAAGGGTTGGCTCTGGCATCCCGTTCTCCGACGAGATTCTCGCTGGGGCTGCAACGCCATTCCGCGCCGCGTACAACGCCGCAACCGGAGCTGACGCAGGCAAGAGCCTCTCAGACCGCCTCGGGGGGGCATACGACACAGAGGTGGCTCACGAGAGGCAACTGCAAAGCGACGCCTCCGTGCGATCCCCTATTGCAGGCATGATTGGAGATGTCGCGGGGGGTGCCTTGACCATGGGCGGGGGCGGTGCAGCCGCCGAGCTTCCATCACTTGCAGCTGTCACCGCAGAGCGCGAAGCCGCCGCTCAAGCAGCTGCTGCCGCCGCCGCTCCCGTCAAGTCTGCTGCCACCAGAGTTGCGGACTTTGCTGGCAGGACAGGAAAGTCTGCCGGTGCCGGTGCGGCTTATGGTGGAGTGCAGGGTTTCTCCGAGGGAGAAGGACTGAATGACCGCCTCAATAAGGGCAAGGGCGGCGCTCTCTGGGGGTCACTCGCTGGTGGCGTCGGAACTCCTCTCCTAGAGGGGGCGACTAAGGTTGGCGAGAATTTCATCGCTCCCGGCATTCGCGCCTTCACCAATCCAGCTGGTCAGGCTGCTCGGAAGGCAGGCGCGAGCATTGAGGGTGACGCTCGCTTGGCCGCGATGAGCGGAAGCGAGGTTCCTCAGAGGGGCCTGAATAACGCTGAGTATGATGCGGCGCAAGCCGCAGGCCTGCCGGTCACAAACCTTGATCGTGGTGGCAAGCGCACCCTTCAGACGGCTGACGCAGCTGTCACGCGCTCACCGGAGGCAAGAGCCATCCTCGATCCTATGCTGGATCAGCGTCACGGCGAGCAGTTTGATCAGACGTCTTCTCTTATCGACAGCATGATGCCCGGTGGTGGCTCTACGGCGGCGCGCGAGGCCATCATCAAGAAAGGCCGTCTCATCAATGACGCCAACTACAAGATGGCGAACCTGCACCCAAATGCGCAGGGAATGTGGGACAAAAACTTTGAGCAGATGATGCAGTCTGACCAGATGCAGAAGGCTGCCAAGGACGCTATCAGCACAGGCACAAACGACGCTGCTGCAAATGGCTTCACTCCCATCCGCGCCCCGTTCAAGACTGACCCGGCCACCGGCAGGCTCGTGATGAAGAGTGCAGACGAGATTGCTGCGGTCAAGGCCGCAGGTGGAAAGGACTTCGCTCCGAACCTCGCGTTTTGGAACGAGACGAAGAAGGGTCTCGACGACATTATCAACAAGGGCAGCGACCCGATCACGAAGCACGTCGACAACAATGCGCGCCAAGCCATCCAGATGAAGAGCACTCTTCTCAATCATCTCGACAAACTCGTCCCGACCTACAAGACAGCCCGTGCTGGAGCCGGTCGCTATCTCGGAGAAGCGAACGCAAGTGCTCTCGGAGAGAAGCTCTTCTCGACAGGGAACAAGCTGAAGCCTGGAGAACTGGCGCAGACGGTCAGCAAGTGGACCCCCGCAGAGCACGAGGAGGCCGCTACCTCCTACCTTGATGCGTATAGGGCCGATCTCAAGAGACGCGCCAAGGCTCCGAACACAGGCACATTCCGCGACCTGTCTAAGAACCTCTTCGGAGACAGTTCCCAAGCGAACCTCGACGTGGCTCGCTCTGTCATTGGTCGCCCTCGCGCCGACCGCCTGGAGGCACTGAACGCGGTTCAGTCGTTGATGGCGTCTAAGCGTCAGGGTATTGGCAAGGGCTCACCGACTGCGACGCGCATCATCGCGGACAAGCTCCTGTCTCCGTTTGGAGGAGCTGGCGCGGCTTACGGCGCGAACGCTTGGGAAACGGGAGACCTCAATCCATTCAGCGGGGCAACCCTAGCCGGGGCCGTCGCGGGACTTGGCGGGCGCGTACACAACTCAGCGCGTGATCGCATGGCCGTCGAGTTTTCCAGACTTATGTCGTCAGGTGACAGGAACCTGATCCCAAGTGTCATCGGACGGATTGCCGATAATCCGAAGATGATGGGGTACCTGCGGCTGCTGGCGCGCCCACTGCAGGTGCTTGGAGCACAGCACGGGGCTAGTCCTTAAGTGGCTGACTATGCCATGCGGGGTCGGCGGTTCTAACAGCCAAGCGCTTGGCGGAGCGGCAAGCTCCTACAGGCCTGGCAGTTTCATCTGAATTGGAAGGGAAAATAGATGGCCGAACTTAAGCCGAGCGACGACCCCACCGTCTATAACCGAAAGTGCGCTGGGGACGCGGAGAAGCTGAGGCTCATTGGCGCAACGCGGGCAGAACTGTGTTTGTTCTTCGGTGTTGACCGAGCGACGCTTGAGCGCTGGGCGGAAGATCACAAGGACTTCGAGCGGGCACTGCAGGTCGCACCTTCAATTTTCGGCGTCACGCATGAGGATTTCGGACTGTTCAATTGGCTCAAGGATTATCGGCTGGGGAATTTGAATTGAGCCGATTTGAGCGGCAGTGCAGGAGCGAAATAGTGCGCCTCACTGACCCGCTTCCTGCCGGGAGAAAAGACACATGACTTCGCCCAAGAAGGGCACCAAGAAGCCCACGCCGAAGAGACCAGCTCCCAAGAAGAAGGGAGCCAAGGCGTCCACTGAAAATACAGAGGGGAAGCAGAGCAATCTGATCCCCTTCAAGAAGGGTGAGAGCGGCAATCCAAACGGAAGGCCGAAGGGCTCACGAAACAAGCTGGCGACAGAGTTCTTCGATCACCTCTACGCTGCCTGGCAGGAGCACGGAGAGCTGGTCCTTAACAGGGTGGCGCTCAGTGATCCGAAGGACTTCGCGAGGATCGTCGCGTCGCTCATGCCTAAGGAGGTGGAGATCAAGCGGCCACTGGATGACATGACCGATGCAGAACTCTCAGACCTCATTACCGTCGTCAAATCCATCGTCGCCGAGCAGCTCGGAGCTGAAGGCACTCCTGTCCCGGCTGACGAGGGAGAGCGAGAGGCGGCAGCAGCGCAATAGGCTTCTTCGCTACAGGCCGTATCCGAAGCAAGCCGTCTTCCACTCTGCTGGCGCAACGAGCCGAGAGCGCCTGCTCATGGCGGCAAACCAAGTGGGAAAGACCTACTCAGGCGCTGCGGAGGCTGCCATCCACCTGACGGGCAAATACCCCGACTGGTGGGTGGGCAGGCGCTGGGACCGTCCTGTAAGGGCCTGGGCTGGCTCTGAGACGTGGGACGTGACGCGCGATGGCGTGCAGCGTCTGCTGGTCGGAGAGCCCAAGGACGAGGCGCGGTGGGGCACTGGCCTCATTCCCGGTGACGGGCTGCTGGCCTGGAAGAGACGGCAGGGCGCTCCTGATGCTCTCGACAGCGTGGTCGTCAAGCACGTCTCGGGTGAGAACTCGACGCTCGGCTTCAAGAGCTTCGACCAGGGCCGCACGAAGTGGCAGGGCGAGACGCTCGACTTTGTGTGGTTCGACGAGGAGCCTCCCTCAGATGTGTACATGGAGGGCCTGACGCGCACGAACGCAACTGGCGGCATGGTCTACCTGACCTTCACGCCGCTGAAGGGAATGAGCGACGTGGTCTTCAGCTTCATCAATGAGTGCGGCAAGCTATGAGCAAGCACATCACGCAGATGGAGATCGGCGACGCCGAGCACTACACGCCAGATCAGCGTCAGGCGATCATCGACAGCTACCCAGAGCACGAGCGTGAGGCGCGGACCAGGGGCATCCCGTCGCTGGGCTCGGGCCGCGTGTTCCCGATCATGGAAGAGGCGATCCTATGCGACCCCTTCACGATCCCGAAGGATTGGTTCCAAATCGTCGGCATGGACTTCGGGTGGGATCACCCATTCGCTGCGACGCGCAACGCCTGGGACAAAGACAACGACGTCTGGCACGTCGTCTCGTCCTATCGCGAGGCGAAGGTCACGCCCCCGATCCATGTCGCTGCAATCAAGCCGTGGGGCGATTGGATTCCGTGTGCGTGGCCTCACGACGGCCTCCAGCACGACAAGGGCTCGGGCGCGGAGCTGGCAGCTCAGTACAAGACGCACGGCCTGAAGATGCTCGATGAGCACGCCACGCACGCAGCTGGAGGCAACGGCGTCGAGGCTGGCATCACCGAGATGCTGGAGCGAATGCAGACGGGACGCTTCAAGGTGTTCCGTGGCAATGACCAGTGGATGGAGGAGTTCCGCTACTACCGGCGCGAGGACGGCCTCATCGTGAAAGAGCGGGACGATGATCTCTGCTCGACGCGCTATGCGATCATGATGCGACGCTTCGCCAAGCAGCTTCCCTCGGTCGAGAAAGCGAGGACGAAGCGTCCGCATTCACTTTGGGCGCAGTGATTTGCGGCTCGCCCGGTGGTCCGTGGTTCGTGTGCCGTCGACTGCCCTTAACAACTGCCGAGACAGGTGAGCTGCATGGGCTCTAGTGAGCATGGCTGTCGGCCATCCAACTGCGACCTTCAAGGCAATGCGCGGGTCATCACCCTCCGTCACAGTAGGTTCCCGCAGAATCCAGACGGGAGGGCGGCTACCGCGAGCTTCTTCTAAGCAATTTTCGACGCATCGCATTGCCCATACGTTCCCTGAAAGGCCAGCCTCCTTGGCTGCGTCATCCACGCGCTGTTTCAACGATGCGGGCACACGAAGGTAAATGGTCGCGCCCGATTCCGGCTCGGCTGCGGCTTCAGGTGGGTCTCCAAAAGGATTGTGGAAAACCTCGATATCGCCCTCCATCATCCATTTGTGAGCGTCGTCAGCACTCAGCGGAAGGAACGTGTTCGCGGTCGCTTCTTCGTGTTCGCCAGCGCGTTCATTCCAACTCAGCAGCGTCTCTTCCTCATCAATAAAGAAAGCGCCCCCACGGGTCTGGTAGAGCGTGTCAATCCCCCGGCTCGCCTGATTGTGTCGGCCATCCTTTTCCCATGTCATCCTGGCTAGAGCCGTGGACGTATCCGTGTTGTAGGTCACGCCGTTGACGATGCGCTTCATCTTAGGGGTCTCCTTATATGCAAGCCACTGACGCCACGCCAGTTGCTAGCGCATATATAGGCTGCGTATGCTAGCATGTCAATATGGTCAGGTGCTAGCAGCAGAGTGATGGGCGGACACCCCAAACGAAACCGGTGGCGTGGCAGGAGACGATAGGATCGGGCCGCTCTAGACGTCTTGATTGCGAAGTCCTAAAGATTCACCATGGGCCGGGACACGCTCAAAATCCGATCTCTGCTTTTGAGGCTTGTCTCTGCTCGTTGGAGCACCCTAGCCGTCGCCCTCATTTTGCTATTGAGCGCGCCGTGCTTTCAGCTCCACGCTGCCGAGCAGCTAATCGGTTTGGTCTGCAGCGGAACGATTATTGGATTCGAACCCCAACGGACTGAAGCGACAGTGTCCCCTGGAGCCACAACAATAGACCTCGAACAAAAAACGATTTCTACGCCGATTGGCAAATTTCGCATCAAAACAGTTGATGAGGCGTCGATCAGTTTCGAGGACGCCGCAGGCCAGCTGGTTTTTGGCTACCTTGATCGTTTCACTGGTCGAATGCGCATCTCTTGGCGATCAGCGGAGGAGGTGGCAAAAATGCTCGCTGGAAAACCATGGAAGGAGTCGGCGTACTCCGAGTTGACATGCGAACTCGCAAAGCGCCGCTTTTAGCTTAAGCTGTGACTCCTCGATGATCGAGAGCGGGGCACCGATCCAGGCGGCCTAGTCGCGCGATTCGATTCTAAAACTGCTTTCGAAACTCCACGTCAGAAGCGTGCGCGCCCATTTTCGTGAGCCTCGTGCTGTCCGCGCTTCACTCATGGGTGGCTATGGGGGCGGACGTTCTGAAGCGGTGATACAATTGGACCACGACCGTAACGTAGCTCGCCAGCGGGTGATCATTGCAATAATCTCGGATGAAACGTTCCTGCTCCTCAGGGGGCATTGAAGACAGGTCGCGGGATTGTCCTTGCGATTGCAAGCTTGCTGCATTTAGCCCACTCATAAATCCTTGTGCCCACGAGAAGAAGAAACCCTCCGCATTCTCCGGGTCGAGGGCATACATTTTTGCGAAGTTCGCACATGTGCCAGTTCCGGGTCCCTGGAAAGCCAATTCTGCCCTCGCCGGATGGGGCATTAGGTATGGGCAGGTTACGGCCAATCCGAGGATCAGCCGGACGAAAAGTGGTGTTAATCGCATACCTGCTGCCATTGACAGTTTCCGAACTGATCACAAACCTGGGCCTGATGGCATGACGAAGTGCCAAGGGGCGGAAGCATGGGCGGAGCTATTGGGGCAATGGCTGGAGGCGTTATCGGGCAGATCGTCGGTGGGCAAATCGGCGCGATGTCGATTGAGCTACTACAGAGCGGTTGCATCGCTCCATCCACGCATTGACAGATGCAACTCGCGCCCACCTCATCCATCGCCCCGATAATAATACCGAAGGCTAAGAGCAGCGTTTTGACACGCATATCCGTCATCCCTTAGTTGGCTTCGCGGGTTCGCGAGCTGTGCGTGTGGGCCTTGCGGTGCCTGCTAGCGCCTGCTCGACCAATCGGCGAACTGCCTCGGGTCGCGACGGCCTTGGTTTAGGCTGGCGCGAAATCCATGCGTCAAGCGCGGCAAGCTGGGCATCTTTCAAACGAACCTGAACCGGCGTTCCGAGCCCTCCCGAAAACGGCCGGCCGCGTCCGCGTTTTTTTGGTTGCGATAATTCACGAGCCATGATTTACTGATACCGCAAAAAGTCGAGCCGGTCGAGTGCTTGCAACACCCTCCCGGCTCTAACCGTCAACATGGAGTGAGCCATGTTTCAGGCTGATGATTCGCATACCACAATAACGTCTGAGCCGCCCGCAAGGGCCATCATTCACCCACCAAAATACGGTGTCACCCGCAGCCAGGTGATGACGCGCGCTTGGCAGCTCGCCAAGCTCAATCGCCGCACGGCCAACGAGAGCGGTCGAGAACGCTTGGGTGAGTTCATGCGGATGGCGTGGGGCGAGGCTCGACGCAACGACACCGAGAACTGGACATTTCTGTCGCCCAAGCACGAAGCCCGGTGCCTTGAGCGCCAGCTCGTCACGCTTCAATACGACGACCGGCGCACACAAGCACACTACGGCCTGATGGATTCTCTGCGCGCTAGTATCAGCAGCCTCCGAGCCACATCGGAGGTGCGTTGTGAGTACAAACTGGCGTGGGGCACAGCCAGGCGACTGCCCTTCCACCCACAAGCAAATGGAGAAAGCCATGACTCAGAGAACCCCTATCAAACGTCTCAACCGAGACTTAAGGCGGTTATGCCGCCGCTTAGCGGAAAAACATCTGCAGAGAATATTTCACGTTCTCTACCCTGACATTTCGGCTTTTCCGTCTGAGGCCGGGCTGACGCTAGTCCGAAATGACAAAAAGGACGCCATGGACTCTCTGTGGATTCGCTTCAACTCGAATCAGCTTTGTGCGTATCGCTTCTATCCAGAAGCGGAGTGCTGAAATGGTAAGAGGCAGGCCAAAAGTTGGGGTCCGTCCCCTGCCAGAAACGGAGGGCGACGCCGAGACCGACGCGACCACGTCAGTCGTCAGCGCGCTCCGGGCCTACATCGGCTCGACCACAGCCTAACAATCAGAGACGCGAGGCGAAGGGAGCACTGACCTCCGTTGGTGCTCCCAGCTTCCGATAAACACGCTTCCCGGAACTCCGTAGGAGGACGGTTCGTGCCGCAAGAAATAGCCGTCAGGTCGAGGAACTCGGTTGCGGTCATCCTGTCGCTGGAGGCGGCTGCAGGCGCGGCAGGCGACTATGCGAGAGCGTCCAAGTCGGCTGCGACACGGCGGGCGTATCAGGCTGACGCGGCCAACTTCGCGGTCTGGTGCCAGCGTCACGGCTTGGAGCCGCTTCCTGCGACAGTCGACACCGTGGCCGCTTATCTTGCTGCATTGGCTACAGCAGGGTTGAAGGCCTCGACCATCACCCGACGCTGCGCTGGCATTCGTTACATCCATCGCATAGCGGGCGTGGAGTCTCCCACCAGCAGTGAGTCTATCAAGGCCGTGCTGTCCGGCATTAAGCGGACCATCGGCACATCTGTAACGCGGAAGGCTCCCGCAACTGCAGAGACGGTTCGCGTCATCATAGCGGAAATGCCGACCGATCTTCGTGGCCTCCGCGACCGCGCCTTATTGCTTATCGGCTTTGCCGGGGCGCTACGCCGCTCCGAGCTTGTCGCGCTCGACGTGGCGGACCTGGAGGAAAGTCCAGAGGGCTTTCACGTCAGGATCAGGCGCTCAAAGACGGATCAGGAAGGCACGGGCGATTTTGTGTCGATCCCCTATGGCTCGCGCCTTCTTCCGATCCGAGCCTTAAAAGATTGGCTTGAGGCATCCGGCATCACCCAAGGAGCGGTCTTCCGATCAATTAGAAGAAGCGGCAAGGTCGTCGACCCCGAGCGACTCTCTGATCGAAGCGTCGCCAACATCGTCAAGGCGCATGCCGAAGCTGTTGGCCTCGACCCGGCTGTGTTCTCTGGCCATAGCCTGCGCGCTGGCTTCGTCACCTCGGCGCTGCAGGCTGGAGCCGACGTGCTTCGGGTTATGGACGTCACGAGGCACCGTCAGATCAACACGCTGAGGGTCTACGACCGCCGCGCGAAGGCGTTCAAGCAGCACGCGGGTGATGCGTTCTTGTGAGGGCTTTTTCTGTGACGTCGAGCATGAATTGAGCTGCGCGACCTTCCGTGCGGAGCACTTATGCAGAGGTTCTGTGGATAGCTATGCATAGATTCTGTGCATAGCGTAATTTTGTCCATTAAGCGGAGCCGCGAACTGCTCTACCCCCAAACTTTACTGCATCAGTGCACATGCTAGAGGGGCAGACAGATGGAAAGAACTTCGATCAGCACATTGCATCGCGAGTGCTCGGGACTCGCGGCATGTATGCGGACCCCCGAGGCCGCTCGCTACGTAACACTCTCCGAGAGCAGTCTGACGAAAATGCGCCTGACTGGAGATGGCCCCCCTTTCGTCAAGGTGGGCCCGAGGGCCGTTGCCTATCGCAAAACCGATCTCGATGCGTGGCTTGAGACCCGTGTGCGCCGGTCAACATCGGAGACCCCGATGGCGGCGTGATCCCCATCAACAATCGCGCCTTAGGCGGACGCAAAAGCGCCCGCCCGACGGCAATCGGAAGCGGGCGCAAATTGGAAAAACTGAACATGAATTATGTACCCTTTATCTTCCTCTCCGTCAATGGAGAGCCCAGCATCAGCGGGCTAAGCCGCTACGAGTTAGCCCTTGCAGGCTCATCCCTCTGCCACACCTCGGCGACTGCGCTTGGAGTGCTG
>PLBV01000108.1 GCA_003135455.1 Hyphomicrobiales bacterium
TGGATGAAGAACTGGTAGTCGGAGATGCCCACTTGCGTGCGCGCCAGCGCCGAGACAATGCCGCTGGTGACCGTCTGCCCGACCCCGAACGGATCGCCGATGGCGAGCACGATGTCGCCCACCTCCAGACTGTCGGAATCGTTGAACTGAATGGAGGGGAACTGCACGCCCTTGGCGTCGAGGCGGAGCACCGCCAAATCGGTCTGCTCGTCCTTGATGATGAGCTTGGCAGGGAATTCGCGGCCGTCGGCGAGCGCCACGGTGATCTCGGCCTCGCCGCTGCCCTGGATGACGTGGTTGTTGGTCACCACGACGCCCTCGGGGCTCACCAGCACGCCCGAGCCGAGCGAGTTCTGGATGCGCTCGCGCGGGATGCCGAAATTCTCGCCGAACAGGCGGCTGAAGAAGGGATCGTTGGCAAAGGGCGAGATCACCTGCTCGACCTTGCGGCTGACATAGACATTGACCACGGCAGGCGTCGCCCGCTTGACCACAGGCGCGAAGGATTGCTTGATCGCAACCTGGCTCTCGGGCACCACGCGCGGAGATTCCGCCAAGGCAGGCGCGACGAGCCCGATGCAGAGCGCGGCAGCAAGCGCCATGCCGCCCCTTCGCGATGAGGATGCAGGTCGGAGCATCGGCCGTCCGGTTTGAGATCCTGTGTTCAAGGCAGCTCTCTCCACACTCCTATAACCCAAGCTGAAGCCAGAGAGAAACTGCCCATCTTGCCCCGATTTGAAGGACCGCCAGGGCTTGCCGGACTTGGGGTTTCTACTAAGATGCGGCCGGGCGTGTTTTCGACAATCATCGTTACAAGATGGAGAAAACGCATGCGTATGATGAAGCTGGCCCTGGTCGCCATGGCGGCGCTGCTTCTCGGCAGTGCCTCGGCCCACGCGATCACGGTCAAGAAGCGGACCGAGGCGCCGGGTCTTCCGGCCGCCGTCTGGGGACTTGCCGGAGCGTTCTGCGCGATCAAGGACTGGTATCCCGACGTCGTCGCCGATTGCGTAGAAGCGAAAGAAGGCGACGCTGACGTCCGCACCCTGACTTTGAAGGATGGCGGCAAGATCAAGGAGAAGCTGACCGCCAAGGACGACCTCAGCTACAGCTACGAGATCGTCGAGAGCCCCCTGCCCGTCAAGAACTACAAGGCCAAGCTCTGGGTCGAGCTCGATGATGAGCCCAACCGCACCGTGATCTATTGGCAGGCCGACTTCGACGCCAATGGCGCGAGCGACGAAGATGCCAAGAAGAAGATCACCACCATTCTCGGCGGCGGCGTCAAAGGCATCAAGAAAATGGCCCTTGCCCATTCCGATGCCCAGGAAGGCGATAAGGACGACGACGATAAGTAGGACGTCAAAGGCGCGCCGGGTTGAGCCGGCGCGCCACCTCTCCGCCTCGCACGAAACCCTAAGCCGCCGCCTTGCCCGCCTGCCCTTCGCGCTCCTGGGTCGGGCCCGAATTGGCCCCAAGCGCCTCGGGATCGCGATCGACCAACTCGATCAGCGCCATGGGTGCGGAGTCTCCGTAGCGGAAGCCAGCCTTCAACACCCGCGTATAGCCGCCCGGCCGCGCCGCGTATCGGGGTCCCAGCGTTCCGAACAGCTTGCCGACCATCGCCTCGTCCCGGACGCGGGAGTAGGCCAGCCTGCGGGAGTGCAGATTGCCGCGCTTGGCGAGCGTGATCAGTCGGTCGGCGACGCGCTTCAGCTCCTTCGCCTTGGGCAGCGTGGTGACGATCTGCTCGTGCTTGATCAGGGCCGCCGCGAGGCTGGCGAAGAGGGCGCGGCGATGACTGGGGGTGCGGTTAAGCTTCCGGCCGGCATTGCGGTGACGCATGTTCAGTCCTCAGTCATCTTGTGTCAGAAGGCGGTGTCTGGTTCGCGGCCTGACGCCTGACTAATAATGATCCTCGAAACGCTTGGCCAGCTCCTCGATGTTCTCGGGCGGCCAGTCCGGCACTTCCATGCCGAGATGCAAGCCCATGGAGGCGAGCACCTCCTTGATCTCGTTCAGCGACTTCCGGCCGAAATTCGGCGTCCGCAGCATCTCCGCCTCGGTCTTCTGGATGAGGTCGCCGATATAGACGATGTTGTCGTTCTTGAGACAATTGGCCGAGCGGACCGACAGTTCGAGCTCGTCGACCTTCTTGAGCAGCGCCGCATTGAACACGAGCTCGGGCTGGCGCTCGTAGGTCGTCTCCTTCTTCGGCTCCTCGAAATTGACGAACACCGACAGCTGGTCCTGGACGATGCGCGCGGCGAGCGCCACAGTGTCTTCCGGCCGTACCGAGCCGTTGGTCTCGATCTCCATGGAGAGCTTGTCGTAATCGAGGATCTGCCCCTCTCGGGTGTTCTCGACACGATAGGAGACCTTGCGCACCGGGCTGAAGAGCGAATCCACCGGGATGTAGCCGATCGGCGCGTCGTCGGGGCGGTTGCGCTCCGCCGGCACATAGCCCTTGCCGGTGGAGGTGGTGAACTCCATGCGGATGGCGGCGCCCTGGTCCAGCGTGCAGATGACGTGGTCGGGGTTCAAGATCTCGATATCGGCACCGGCCTCGATGTCGCCGGCGCGCGCCACGCCCGGCCCTTCCTTCTTCAACACCATGCGCTTCACACCCTCGGCATGCTGGCGGAGCGCGATCTCCTTGATGTTGAGGACGATGTCGGTGATGTCCTCGCGGACGCCCGCGATCGAGGAGAACTCGTGCAGCACGCCATCGATATGCACCGAGGTGATCGCCGCACCCTGCAGCGACGACAGCAGCACGCGCCTGAGCGCATTGCCCAGCGTGAGCCCGAAGCCGCGCTCCAGCGGCTCGGCGACGACCGTGGCGAAGCGCTGCGGGTCGCGGCCGGAAGCGATATTGAGCTTGGTGGGCTTGATGAGATCTTGCCAGTTCTTCTGCAGCACCTGGAGAGCCCTTTCTTGGTCCTTGAGCGGGGCGGCCTGCCCTAGCTTCGAAGTATCCGCGTGCAACATGGGCGTGTCCGCCTTTCTCTTTTGCGCTAGACGCGCCGCCGCTTGCGCGGCCGGCAGCCATTGTGCGGGATCGGCGTCACATCGCGGATCGAGGCGATGGTGAAGCCCGAAGCCTGCAGGGCGCGCAGCGCCGACTCTCGGCCCGAGCCAGGGCCCATGACCTCGATCTCGAGATTCTTCATCCCGTGCTCCATCGCCTTCTTGCCGGCGTCCTCGGCCGCGACCTGGGCCGCGTAGGGCGTGGATTTGCGCGAGCCCTTGAACCCCATGGCCCCAGCCGACGACCAGGAAATGGTGTTGCCCTGCGCGTCGGTGATGGTGATCATGGTGTTGTTGAAGCTCGCATGCACATGGGCGACGCCGGAGGTGATGTTCTTCTTCTCGCGGCGGCGAACGCGCGTCTTGTCCTTGGCCATGCTCTTAATCCCGCATTCATGAGTGGGCGACGCGAAAGCGACGTTTCGCCGCGCCGCGAAAAGTGACTACTTCTTTTTTCCGGCGATCGGCTTGGCAGGGCCTTTCCGGGTGCGCGCGTTGGTATGGGTCCTCTGCCCGCGCACCGGCAAGCCACGCCGATGTCTTAAACCTCGGTAGCAGCCGAGGTCCATCAACCTCTTGATGTTCATGGAGACGTCACGCCGGAGATCGCCTTCCACCATATAGTCCCGGTCGATCACTTCACGAATCTGGATGATCTCGGATTCGGTGAGCTGGTTGACGCGACGCTCGATCGGGATTTTCACCTTGGAGCAAATTTCCTTGGCAAAAGTGTCGCCGATGCCGTGGATATAGGTCAGCGCCACCTCGACCCGCTTGTTGGTCGGGATATTCACACCTGCGATTCGGGCCACGAAAGTCCTCTCCTCGAAGCACGCTTAACGTGCTGAAATTGAAGGGATATTACAAAATGAAACGCAGCAAAACCGACCTCGGAAGGGCTATCCCCCGGGGCCGGTCAGCCCTGTCCAACAATAGATCGTGCTCTATCTAGCGATTCAACTTGACAAGGTCAACCGGCGCTGGCGCTGAAACTAGCCCTTGCCGTCGAGCGCCTCGACGATTTCCTCCTGCACCGTATCGATATCGGCCATGCCGTCCACCGTCCTGAGCTTGCCCTGGGGGCCGTAATAGCCGATCAGCGGCTCGGTCTGGGTGTGATAGGCCATAAGCCGCGCCCGCACCACCTCCTCGGTGTCGTCGCGCCGCCGCACGAACTCGGTGCCGCCGCAGCGGTCGCAGACGCCCGGCACCTTCGGCATCTTGAAGGGATCATGATAGCCCTCCCCGCAATCGGCGCAGGCGAAGCGGCCGGTGATGCGCTTGACCAGCGCCTCGTCGTCGACCCGCATCTCCACCACCGCGTCGAGCCGCTTGCCCCGCCCCGCCAGAAGCCGGTCGAGCGCCTCGGCTTGCGCGATGGTGCGGGGAAAGCCATCCAGGATGAAGCCTGAGGCTTTGCCGTCCTGATCCATGCGCTCGGCGATCAGCCCGATCACCAACTCGTCCGGCACGAGCTCGCCCCGCTCCATGACGTCGCCCGCCTTGCGCCCGAGCCCGCTGCCGCTGGCGACCGCGGCCCGGAGCATGTCGCCGGTCGACAGCTGCACCAGCGAACGAGCCTTTCCGAGCAATTTGGCCTGGGTTCCTTTGCCCGCGCCGGGAGGGCCGAGCAGGACCACATTCATCGACGCCGCGCTCCCCTGAGGCGTGACCGCTTGATCAGGCCCTCATATTGATGGGCGAGCAGATGGCTCTGGATTTGCGCCACGGTGTCCATGGTGACGCTCACCACGATGAGCAGCGACGTGCCGCCGAAATAGAAGGGCACGCCGGCATAGGAGATGAGGATCTCCGGCAGGACGCAGACGGCGGCGAGATAGAGCGCACCCACCACCGTGATCCTGGTCAGCACGTAGTCGATATATTCGGCGGTACGCTCGCCGGGCCTGATGCCGGGCAGGAAGCCGCCATACTTCTTGAGGTTGTCGGCCGTGTCCTTCGGATTGAACACCACGGCCGTGTAGAAGAAGGCGAAGAAGATGATCATCGCTATATAGAGCATGATGTGCAAAGGCGCGCCGCGGCCGAGCATCGCGGTGACCGTGGTCAGCCATTCCGGCCCCTGGCCGGCCGAGAAATTCGCCACCGTGATCGGCAAGAGCAGCAGCGAGGAGGCGAAGATCGGCGGGATCACGCCGGCGCTGTTCAGCTTCAACGGCAGATGCGACGCATCGCCCTGAAACATGCGGTTGCCCACCTGGCGCTTGGGGTACTGCACCAGCAGGCGCCGCTGCGCCCTTTCCATATAGACGATGACGCCGATCACCACGATGGCCATGACCAGCAACAACAGGATCAGCGTCGTCGACAGCGCGCCCTGCCGGCCAAGCTCGAGCGTTCCGGCCACGGCATGCGGCAATTGGGCGACGATGCCGGCGAAGATGATGAGAGAAATGCCGTTTCCGACGCCCCGCGCCGTGATCTGCTCGCCGAGCCACATNNTCGGTGCCCTCAAGGCCCACCGAGATACCGTAGCCCTGGAGCGTCGCGAGCAGCACCGTGCCGTAGCGGGTATATTGGTTGATCTGCCGGCGGCCGGGCTCGCCTTCCTTTTTCAGCTGCTCCAGATGCGGCGAGACCGTGGTGAGCAGCTGGATGATGATCGAGGCCGAGATATACGGCATGATGTTCAGCGCGAAGATCGCCATGCGCCCGACCGCGCCGCCCGAGAACATGTTGAACATGCCGAGGATGCCCGACTGGTTTTGCCGGAACACGTCGGCGAGCGCCTGCGGGTTGATGCCGGGGATCGGGATATAGGTGCCGAGCCGATAGACGAGCAGGGCACCGAGCGTGAACCAGATGCGCTTCTTGAGCTCGTCAGCCTTGGCGAAGGCCGCGAAGTTGAGATTGGAGACAAGCTGTTCGGCGGCGGAAACCATCAGGCGCTCACTTCCTTTTCCGCAAAGCGCGGAGGTATCAGGCCGTCACCCCTTACGCCTTGTCCTTCTTGGCGGGCTTGGGCTTGGGCTGCTTAGCCTCGCCTTGAGGCGCCTTGGCTTCGCCCTGAGGGGCCTTGGCCTTCTTCTCAGGCGCGGCCTCGCCCGCGTCGGCCTCGCGCTTGGGCTTAGCGGCTTTGGCGGGCTTTGCCTCTTGCGGCTGCTCGTCCTTCGCCGCCCGCTCGGCCTTGGGAGGCTTGCCCTCCTCGGCTGCAAGACGCGCCTTCCTGCCTTTGGGAGGACGCTCCTTCTTGACAACGCTTTCGTTGGCGCGGACGACGCGGATGACCGTGACCGTCCCGCCGGCGGCTTCCACCGCCTTGATCGCGCTCGCCGAAGCGCCGGCGACCTCGAAGGCGAGCTTGGCCTTGAGCTCGCCATGGCCGAGCAGCCGGATGCCGTCTCGCTCCCGCCTCACCAGCCCCGCCGTCTTCAGCGCTGCCACGGTGATCGGCTGCTTGGCGTCGAGCCGCCCATCATCGATGGCAGCCTGGATACGGCCGACATTGAGCACGTTGAAGCTCTTGGCGAAGATGTTGTTGAAACCGCGCTTGGGCAACCGCCGGTGGAGCGGCATCTGGCCGCCCTCGAAGCCTTTGATGGCCACGCCCGAGCGGGCCTTCTGGCCCTTGACACCACGGCCCGACGTCTTGCCGACGCCTGAGCCAATGCCGCGGCCGAGCCGCTTCTTGGCCCGCGTGGCGCCCGGCCTGTCCCTGACCTCATTCAACCGCATGGCTCGCCCCTAACCTTTCGCCTCGTCTTCGACAATGCGCACGAGGTGGCTGATCTTGGCGACCATGCCGCGCACCTGCGGGCTGTCGATGAGCGTCCGGCGCTTGTGCATCTTGTTGAGACCGAGCCCGATCAGCGTCGCGCGCTGGATCGCGGGCCGCCGGATGGGGCTCCCGATCTGCTCCACAATGATCGTCTTCTTCTTCGTCGCCTCGGCCATGTTGCCTAACCTTGTTGCCTAAGTCCTGGGCTTTAAGCTTCTACCGCGCCCGCAGCGTCGCCGGCGCCGTCACGCCGCCGTGACACTATCTCGCTCACCTTCTTGCCGCGCCGCGCCGCCACGCCCCTAGGGCTATCCTCGTGACGCAACGCATCAAAGGTCGCCCGTACCATATTGTAAGGATTCGAGCTTCCCAGCGACTTGGCGACCACGTCCTGGATGCCGAGGGTCTCGAACACCGCGCGCATCGGGCCGCCGGCGATGATGCCGGTGCCGGGAGGGGCGGCCCTGAGCACGACCCGCCCCGCGCCGTGATGGCCGACGACGTCGTGGTGCAGCGTGCGGCCCTCGCGCAAGGGCACCTTCACCAGGCCGCGCTTGGCGGCCTCGGTCGCCTTGCGGATGGCCTCCGGCACCTCGCGCGCCTTGCCATGGCCGAAGCCGACGCGGCCCTTCTGGTCGCCGACGACCACGAGCGCGGCGAAGCCGAAGCGCCTGCCGCCCTTCACCACCTTGGCCACGCGATTGATGTGCACGAGCTTGTCCACGAACTCGCTGTCGCGGTCGCGGTCGTCACGGTCTCTTCCTTGCGGGCCTCGTGCCACGTGTTTGTCCTTTCTGAGCCTTAAAAGTTCAGACCGCCCTCGCGGGCTGCGTCTGCGAGCGCCTTGACCCGCCCATGATAGAGATAGCCGCCGCGATCGAAGATGACGTCCTTGACGCCCGCTGCCAGCGCCCGCTCAGCGACGAGCTTGCCCACGGCCTCAGCCGCGGCCTGGTCGCAGCCCTTCGTGAGCGCCCCCTTCAGGTCCTTGTCCAGCGTCGAGGCGGCCGCCATGGTCCGCCCGGTCTTATCGTCGATCACCTGGGCATAGATATGCTTGGAGGAGCGGAACACCGACAGCCGCGCGCGGCCGCCTGCGACCCGCTTCAGCGACTGGCGCACCCGCAAGGAACGGCGGGCAAAGTTCTGGTTCAACGCGCTCATGCTCGGATCCTGCTACTTCTTCTTGCCTTCTTTGCGGGGGATGAACTCGCCCGCATATTTGATGCCTTTGCCCTTGTAGGGCTCCGGTGGCCGGAACCGCCGGATCTCCGCTGCGACCTGCCCGACCTTCTGCTTGTCGATGCCAGTGATGATGATCTCGACCGGCCGCGGGCACTGGATCTGGATGCCTGGCGGAATGGGATAGGTGATGTCGTGGCTGTAGCCAAGCTGCAGCTGCAGGTTCTGGCCCTGCAGGGCGGCGCGGTAGCCGACCCCAGTGATCTCGAGCTTCTTGGTGAAGCCCTCCGTCACCCCCGCCACGAGATTGGCGATCAGCGTGCGCGACATGCCCCACATGGCGCGCGCCTCTTGGCTGTCGTCGCGCGGAAAGACCTCGAGCGTGCCATTGTCGAGCTTGGCCAGGACCTGATCGACGAGCACGTGCTGGAGCTCGCCCTTGGGTCCCTTGACCTTGACCTCCTGGCCGTTCACGACAGCGGTCACGCCGCCTGGAATGGTCACCGGTTTCTTGCCGATACGCGACATGGGTTCAGCCTTCGTCCTTAGCCCTAGAAAATGCTGCAGAGGATTTCGCCGCCGACATTCTCGGTCCGCGCGCGCGCATCCGACATGACGCCCTTGGGCGTCGACAATATGGCGACGCCCAGCCCGTTGGCCACCGTCGGCAGGTCGCGCACCGAGGAATACACCCGCCGCCCCGGCGTCGACACCCGCTTGATCTCCTTGATCACCGGCTCGCCGTCGAAATATTTGAGCTCGATCTCGAACTCCGAGCGTCCGCCCTCATAGTCGACGCGGGCATAGCCGCGGATATAGCCCTCCTCCACCAGCACGTCGAGCACGTGCTCGCGCAGCGTGGAGGCCGGCGTCGTCACCTTGGCCTTGTAACGCATCAGCGCGTTGCGGATGCGGGCGAGCATATCGCCCAAAGGATCGTTGATGCTCATCGATCTACCAACTCGACTTGGTCATGCCAGGGATTAGCCCTTGGCTTGCGAGGTCGCGCAGCGCGATGCGCGACATTCTGATCTTGCGGTAAAAGCCGCGCGGGCGGCCGCTGAGTTCGCAGCGGTTGCGAATCCGCGACGGCGAGGAATTGCGCGGCAGCTCGGCGAGCTTCAGCCGCGCCGCGAAACGCTCCTCCGCCGGGAGCTTGCGGTCGACGGCAAGCGCTTTCAGCCGCGTGCGCTGCGGCTTGAACTTCTGGGCCAGCCGGCGCCGCTTGTTGTTACGCTCGATCATGCTCGTCTTTGCCATTCACTCCTCCTCTCGCGAGCCTAGGGCGGTCCCTAGCTGCGGAACGGAAAATTCAAACCCTTAAGCAGCGCGCGCGCCTCGTCGTCGTTGCGCGCCGTCGTGCAAACAATGATGTCCATCCCCAACACGTCCTCGACCTTGTCGTAGTCGATCTCGGGGAAGATGATGTGCTCCTTCAGGCCGAGCGAGAAATTGCCGCGGCCGTCGAAGCTTTTCGGGCTCAAGCCGCGGAAGTCGCGCACCCGCGGCAGGGCGATGTTCACCAGCCGGTCGACGAACTCGTACATGCGGTGCTTGCGCAGCGTCACCTTGGCGCCGATGGGCATGCCCTCGCGCAGCTTGAAGGCGGCGATGGACTTCCGCGCCTTTGTGATCACCGGCCGCTGCCCGGCGATGAGGCCGAGATCGGCGGCGGCCGCTTGCACCTTCTTCTGGTCGGCGATGCCCTCGCCCACGCCCATGTTCAAGACGACCTTGTCGAGCCGGGGCACCTGCATGCCGTTGACGTAGCCGAACTCCTTGGCGAGTTCCTCGCGCAGCACGTCCTGATAGTGCTGCTGGAGCCTTGGCGTATAGGCGTCTTTGTGCTGCTTAGCCATCGATGACCTCGCCCGAGCGCTTGGCAAAGCGAACCTTGCGCCCATCCTTCAGAAACTTGTAGCCGACCCGCGTGGGCTTCCCGTCCTTGGGGTCCTCCAGCGCGAGATTGGAGATATGGATGGCGGCTTCCTTGGCGATGATGCCGCCGTCCTGGGTGGCCGACTGCCGCTGATGCTTCCGCACCATGGCGATGCCTTGAACGATGGCGCGGTTCTCGGCCCGAATCACCTTCAGCACCGCGCCGCGCTTGCCCTTGTCCTTGCCGGTGATCACCACCACGTGGTCACCCTTCCTTACCTTGAGCTTAGGCATCGCTAGAGGACCTCCGGCGCGAGCGAGACGATCTTCATATGCTTCTTGGCCCTGAGCTCACGGGTGACCGGTCCGAAGATGCGGGTGCCGATCGGCTCGCCTTGCGGATTGACCAGCACCGCGGCGTTGCGGTCGAAGCGGATGATGCTGCCGTCCGGTCGCCGCACGCCCTTGGCCGTGCGCACCACCACCGCCTTTATCACCTGCCCCTTCTTGACGCGGCCGCGCGGGATCGCCTCCTTCACGCTCACCACGATGGTGTCGCCGATCGAGGCGTATTTCCGCTTCGACCCGCCGAGCACCTTGATGCACTGCACGCGCCTCGCGCCGGAATTGTCGGCGACATCGAGATTGGTCTGCATCTGAATCATGACACTTGCCTTCGCTCAAAGTCCGGCGCCCCAGGGCGCTGACCTGAAAAACCAATCCGATACCTAGCCTGCCGCCCGCTCGCGCGGCAGCACCACCCAGCGCTTCTGCTTCGACACCGGCGGGCACTCCTCGATCCAGACCATCTCGCCCACCTTGAACTGGTTCGTATCGTCATGGGCGTGATAATTCTTGGTGCGGCGCACGGTCTTCTGCAGCAAGGGATGGGTGAAGCGCCGCTCGACGCGGACCACGACGGTCTTGTCGTTCTTGTCGCTGACCACGACCCCTTGCAGAACTCGTTTCGGCATCTCTCGCCTTCCTAACTCTTTACCGCCGCCACGGACTTCTGCCGGGCGATGGTCTTGATGCGCGCGATGTCGCGCTTGATCTGTCTCACCCGCGCCGTGTTCTCAAGCTGGCCCGAAGCCGCTTGGAAGCGCAGGTTGAACTGTTCCTTCTTGAGCTTCACCAGCGCGTCGTCGAGCTGGTCTGGCGTCATCTCCCGCACCTGGCCTGCCTTCATGGTCCTCACGCCTCCATGATGCGCGCGACCACGCGCGTCTTGATCGGGAGCTTGGCGGCGGCAAGCCTTAGTGCCTCGCGGGCGACCGCATCGCCGACGCCGTCGATCTCGAACATCACCCGGCCGGGCTTCACGCGGCAAACCCAGAATTCCGGCGTGCCCTTGCCCTTGCCCATGCGCACCTCGGTCGGCTTCTTCGACACCGGCACATCGGGGAAGATGCGGATCCAGACGCGGCCCGACCGCTTCATCTGCCGCGTCATGGCGCGCCGCGCCGCCTCGATCTGGCGCGCGGTGATGCGGGCGGGCTCCTGTGCCTTCAGGCCGAAGGTGCCGAACGCAAGCGTGACCCCACTCGACGCAGCACCCTTGATGCGGCCCTTATGGGCCTTGCGGAACTTGGTGCGTTTCGGTTGCAACATGACGCTAAACCTTGCCTTCCGCGCTCTTTAAGCCTGAGCCTGAGAGGGCTCGCGGCGACCCTGCGAGCGGCCACCTTCCTGCGCCTCGAGCGCGCGGTGCTCCTGCGCCATGGGATCGTGCTCCATGATCTCGCCTTTGAAGATCCACACCTTCACGCCGATGATGCCATAGGCGGTGCGTCCAAGCGCGGTGCCATAGTCGATGTCGGCGCGCAGCGTATGCAGCGGCACGCGGCCCTCGCGATACCACTCCATGCGCGCGATCTCCGCGCCACCGAGCCGGCCGCCGCAATTGATGCGGATGCCGAGCGCACCCATGCGCATCGCCGATTGCACGGCGCGCTTCATGGCGCGGCGGANNTCGGCGCCCTTCTTGCCGATGATAATGCCAGGCCGCGCCGTATGCACGGTCACCCGGCACTTCTTGTGCGGGCGCTCGATCACCACCTTGGAGATGCCGGCCTGCTTGCGCGAGGTGAGGATGTGCTGGCGGATCTTCAAATCCTCGTGCAGCAGGCGCGGATACTCGCCCCGGGTCGCATACCAACGCGAATCCCAGGTGCGGTTGACGCCGAGCCTAAGCCCGATCGGATTGACCTTCTG
>PLBV01000020.1:0-22077 GCA_003135455.1 Hyphomicrobiales bacterium
AGCGCGCCGATATAGGTGCGGCGATGGCCCCGGATCTCGGCCTCGTCATGCACGCCGCCAAGGCTGAGCCTCGCGAATTTCCTGCCCGTGGCGCGGGCGATCGACTGGCCGAGCGAAGTTTTGCCCACGCCGGGGGGGCCGACGAAGCAAAGGATGGGGCTCTTGCCGTCGGGCTTCAGCTTGCGCACGGCGAGAAATTCTAAGATGCGCTGCTTGATCTTGGGCAGGCCGTAATGGTCCTCATCGAGGATGCGACGGGCCTCGGCGATGTCGATGCGCTCCTCCGACAGCTTCGACCAGGGGAGCTCGATCAGCCAATCGAGATAGGTGCGGATCATGCCGTGCTCGCCACTCGCCTCGGGCGTGCGCTCGAGCCGCTTCAGCTCCTTCAGCGCCTGCTTCTCGGCCTCCTCGGGCATGCCCGCCTTCTCGACGCCCTCGCGCAGCTCGGCAATCTCGTTGACGCTGTCGTCGCCCTCGCCAAGCTCCTTCTGGATCTGGCGGAGCTGCTCGCGCAGGATGTGCTCGCNNAGCAGCTTGTCGAGGCGCTCCTTGACGTCGAAAGTCTCGAGCAGGTCCTGCTTCTCGGCCGGCGTCAGGTCGGAGACGTTGGCGATGAAGTCGGCAAGCTGGGAGGGCGACTCCATCTGCTCGATGGCGCCGGCGATCTCCTGCGGGATGTTGGGCAGGAGCGAGATGGCCTCGCGCGCCCGTTCCCTCAGCTGATGCACGCGGGCGGCGATCTCGGTGGTATAGACCTCGGCCTCGCCAACCTCCTCGACGCGGGCGACGAGGAAGGGGTAGCCCGGCAGGAACTCGAGCAGGCGGTAGCGGCGGATACCGCGGGCGACGATGTGATGGCTGCCGTCCGGTNNCAGCTGCACCTGTGCGGTCAGCATCGGATAGCCGTCGAGGAACTGCAGCGCGCGAAAGCGCTGCACGCCCTGGCAGATCACATGGTGCGAGCCGTCGGGTGCGGTGACGTAGCGCAGGACCTCGGCCACGGTGCCGACGCGGTGGAGATGCTCAGGCGCCGGCAACTCCACGGTGGGGTCGCTCTGCAGCAGGATGCCGACGGGCTTCTCGGCGCGCACCGCAGCCTGGGCGCCTGCAATCGATTGCTGCCGGCCGAGCGCCAGCGGCACCACGATGCCGGGGAACAGCACGGCGTTGCGGGTCGGCAGCACGATCAGCGCGCCTTCAGGGACCGGCGGGTGAGACGCAGAGTCGTTCCCCGGCCGCGGGGCTTGTGCGGCCGTGAATTGGTTCGCAGCCGATGCAGCGTCGTCGGCCGATTTGGTGGCGTGTTCGGTATCGTTCATGATTGGAACTCGAGGTTCAGGCTCAGCCGAGTTTGGCGAAGGTGAGCACCAGGCAGCCATGGAGGAGCTCGCGCTCGGCGAGCCGCAAGCGGCTGGATTTGAGCGCGATGCGTCGCTCAAAGCTCCCATACGGGATCTCCAGCCTTAGTATATTGGCATTCCGCCCGCGCGAGGGCAGGGGGCGGGTACCAGCAACGATGAGGGTCTCGCCCTCGATGGTGACCTGCACCGCTTCGGGTGGCACGCCTGGCAGCGCGGCGATGATCCAAAGCTGCAGCTCGGTCTCCAGCACGTCGATGGGCGGCTCCCAGCGGGCGTTGCACGAGGGCTCGGTCGATGGCTCGAAGAACTGGCGGCGCAGCTGCTCGGCCCTTTCGAGCAGGGCGCAGGCCTCGGCCCACATCAGATTTCGCGGATCACGGGTCACGCCAACCTCAACGAGCTATAGAATTAACCTTAGCGTCCAGCCAATCGCCTGAAAATGACGAGGGTCAATGAAGTGAAAGGGATCAAAGGAAGCCAGGGGCCCTGGAAAGGGGACGCCTAATATTGGTTGCCGGAATGGCTCCGACAAGGGCTGCGAGGGCGGGTCCCTTCACTTGCAGCCATAGTCGACCACGGTCGCCGTGGTGAGCGCCACCTCGTGGCTGACACAGCGCGCCGGCACTTCGTCGTTCCGCGAGACGATGGCAAAGCGCGGGAATTTGGTCACTGAGCCGTCAAGCACACGCCGGCGGAGGATCACCATGACAAAGGGGCCGAGCTCGGGAGGGAGCTTTAGCTCGACGAAGGAGGCCGCGAGGTTGAACTCCGGCGGATAGTCGCGGTTGAGCGAGATCGCGTGCCCATGCAGGATCGGAGTCTGGCCCAGCTCGCGCTGATAGGCCAGGAAGGGGGTGCGATCCTCGGCGTAGTGGGAGATGAGGATGAAGACCGTCAAGAACGCGGCAATCATGGCCGCGGGCCCGCCGCCGATGAGGGAGGGCAGCCGGTAGTGCGGCAGGCGAGGCAGCGCGCGTTCGAGGGCTTCCACCGCCAAGGCAATGAGCGCCGCGGCCAGCAGGGTGGTTAGCTCGTAGGCGTGCTTCCTCACCGCATATTCCGACGCCATGCCGAAGCCAAAGTAGAGCAGGCTCTGACCGGCATAGATGACGACCGTGGCCAGTCCCGCGGTCGCGATGAAGAGCGGACGGGCGAGCCCGAGCTTGCGCGTGAGGGTGAGGCCGAACAGCACGAGGCTCGCCACGAGGAGGGCCCCTGCGAACGCCGCAATGGTGATGAGTCCGACCGCCTGATTGGTCGCGCCATTATGCTGGGCGATCTTGCGGTAAGTGGCGAACTCAGGGTGGAAATAGATGGCGGCGCTGCAGAGCACGCCAAGGACGATGAGGGAGCCAAGGATGCGTCGGTCAATGCGCCGCGTCGCGAGCCACTCTTGCAGGAGCCTCACCGACCATAGCACCAGGGCGCCGATCGCCACCTTGATCTGTGCAATGAGATAGAGCCAGCCGAGCAAGAACACGAGGAGCGGCACGAGCAGAAGCTCGGCGCTCGTCCGCTCACGTCCGCTCAATACAAACAGCGAGGCAAGGAACGCGGCCTCTCCCGCAGCGTGGGGATAGAAGAAGTTCCCCACGATCTCGTAGCCATAAAGGGCAAATGTTGAATGCAGCGCCGCGATAGCGAGGAACAGAGCGGCGTAGCTCGCAAGCGTTGCGACAAGCGTCTTTCGCTCGAGGCCGAGGAAGACGAAGACATAAATGAAAAAAATGAAAGCCAGACTCGCGATGCTCATGCCCAAGAAGGGCGAGTCTACGACGCGGCCGATCGCGCTGCCCACCATATAGGCGATGGAGATATATCCGCCCGGGGGCTATCGACTTGCGGCGGGGTGTCCCAGTAATGCGAGAAATAATTGACGGCGACATAGTGCCCAGCCACGTCAACGGAGCGTCCGGCCATCCACTTGCCGAGCAGGAGAGCAAGCGCCGCGATCAGGAGCAGGCCTAGGCAAGCGAGCCACAAGGCACGCCAGAGCCTTACGCGTCGTGTGGCGCTCGCACCCTCGCTCGTCGGCAAGTCCATGCGCTCCCCCCTGATGCCACGCTGTCCTCAGCGCTAATTCCCCCTGCCGATCGAACGAGGCGGGATGGGGATCGGCGGCGTCATCGAGCGGATGCGATCGCCGGTGGCGAAATCGAACCAAGTTTGAGCGCGCGGATAGTCCTGCCAACCAATGGGGTGAACGCCGTAATAATGCGGGAAGGGCTGGCCCTTGACCAGCTTCACCTTGCTCCACGTCTTCCCCGACACCGAGGCGAGCGTGAACAGCGTCTCGCTCGGGAGCGTGGGGCGGAGCACGGGCGCGCCGGTCAGCTGGCCGGCAGGGGTCTTCACCTCAATACCGCCCACGGGCTTGGACAGCTTGCCGCCGATGAAGCGGAGCGCGCCCTTGGAGAAGCTCGCCACCAGCTGCCCCGTGCCGCGGTTGGGGTCGTAGACGAATTTGTCGATGACGAGATCGGAGTTGGGACCAACGGTGAAGGTCGAGCCATCGAGCAGCAGCACCTGCACCACGCCGTTGCCCGAGGTGTCGATGCGCTCGTTGTAAACGACGGCGCTGCCGATGCGCAGCGTGCGCGAGGCCTCGCCTGGGGGCACGCTCGTCGCTTCCGGGGTGACCGCGGCGGCAACGCCGACGCGGGTCGAGGCGTGGGCCGGGAGGCTCGTCACCGGCGTCACGCCAAGCGCCATCACGGCGCAAAATGCGGCGCATAACCCACTGAGTTTCGGCATGATTCCCCCCGATTTGTGGTGTGTGACCGGGCATATGGGGAGGCTGCCCGGGCCTGGCAAGGCTTGAGGTGGGCTGCCAAGCCGCCGCGAAGGGCCTCAAGTCAAAACGCGTCCTTTGCCTAGTGAGAGTGGGAGCCAGCGAAGATTCCGGTGGCGCCATAGGTAAAGGAATTGTTGCCCTGCCCATTGCCGATGTTCCAGTTGCCGATGACGCCCTGTGGAATGCCCGGGATGACGCCTGGGCCACTCGGATTCGGCAAGCTAGTCGGCCCCACGAAGGAGCCAATGGCGGAACCTGTCAGCGAGCTCAGGTTGGTCGGAAGGCCCGTCGCGTTTGCTGTGGGCACACTGAGCGGTCCACCGAAGTGATTACCCGCAGGCGTGGTGAATTGGTTGTTCCCGGTCCCACACGTAACACCGGGCGCACACATCGGCCCGCTAAAGGTCAAGCCGCCAGGTGTGACACTCGTGTCGAACTTGCTGATGGTGAGATCGCCGGTGCGGGAGCCGAAGTCCCAGTTCATGCCCATATTGCCGGTGGCGACATAGGTCACTATGGGGCCGTTGAGACCGTTGGCAACCGTGCCGATGGCATGACCGGAATAGCTGGCCGTGGAGTTAGTCGTGGGCTGAGTTTGCAGCGCGTCGAGGTCTCCCTGCGACACCACATCGCCCGCGACCCACCAGCCGAGATGCACGTCGACGGTGACGTTATTTCCAGGAATGACGTTACCATTACTGCCAGTGTTGGAATTCTGGAAGCCGGCGCGGGCGCCCCAGGCGCCCCATTTCAGGAACTCGCAACTGTCGCAGAACGCTGGCGCATTTCCAGCGATCGGCTGCCCAAAGGTCTCGGGAAAGAATTTGGTGACGCCAAGCTGATCGCCGCTCACGAGGTACCCGGTCGGCTGGCCAATGAGCGTGTTATTGCCGTCCCCACTCTGGATGGTGGTTTGAGTCGGGGTCTCGATGGCAGCGTAGTGCTGATTGTCGATGAAGGCAGAGCGCCCGGAGCTGGTGCCATTGGACGGATCGCCGAGGACAAGTGTCATGCCGCCTTTGTTTTGGTTCCCTGAGCAACCTACGCCTACGCACGGCTGGCCAGGGTCTTGACCCCCGCCTTTGAGCACATGGGTAACCAGTGTCGCCGAGAGCGTGTTGCTCGTGGCGTCGAAGCTGATCGTCACATCATTGGAGCTCTGGCTCGCGAGCCCGTTGACCGGCGAGTCGTTGCCCTGAAGGCTTCCTGGCGACAGGTTAATGACGCCGGCGGCATAGCCGTTGACCGTCCCACCCGTCTGCGTGCCGACCGTCGGGGCTAGAGCTCCGATGCCGACATGGTAGGTTGCACCGGAATTTTGCGCGGCGCTGTCCGGGTTAAAGAGCGGTATGTCGCGGCCGATATTGTGGGTTCCCGTCGAGTCGATGCCGATCACCATGTTGGGATTGGCGGTGCCCATGAAGGTCGGTCCGACGGACGACCCGTTTGGTGGTGGTCCGGCGAGAGTGGCGATGTCGCCGGTAAAGGCAAGCGCCTCACGCGTCGTTGTGGGCGTGGGTGGTCCGTTACATGGGTTGCAATTATTCTGGTAACTGACGTCAACATTGGCGCCGCCGCGCCTAGCGCCGACCAGGCCGCCGGTGTTGGGGTCTGTGCCGCCCAGAGCCACATTCACGAAGGACTGCTGGTCAAAAGGTGTTCCTTTATTCGCATCCGCGGGGCTCGTGTTGATGTAGAGGCTCGTTTGCAGCCAGACCGTGCCGCTCCCCGGTTTAGCAGCGTCGTTCGTCAGCATCTCCAGGGGCGAGACCGAGGGCTGTGGCTTATTTGGATCGACGTAAGGTGACGAACCCGCTGATGCGAAGGGACCAATAGCGCCACCCTGGCTTACCTGAAATACATCAGGAGTGAGATTGAAAAGATAGAGCTTGCCGCTCTGGCCGATATTGAAGGCCGTGCCACCGAAGGCCAGGACGGGATCGGGCCCATTATTATTCCCGTTATTATTATTGGTCCCGTTATTTGTCCAACTGCTGTTGATGAGCTGATAAGCGAAGAAGCCGGGTTCCACAACGGCCGTGCCGATCAAAGTTTTCGTCGTCGGGACTTGGTTGACTTGGTTGCCGTTGTCGTCGATCCCGGTGATCGTGGCGGCGTCGGTCACAGTCACCTGACAGACGCCGTTCGTACATGTGCCCGTCCCCGGTGCGGGGAAATCGATGACGTGAGGATTAATAGTCTTGAAAAGCGTTTGGCATGAACTTGGGTCACCCGAACAGTTCTGATAACTGGTATCCAGTCCGCTCACGGTACCCACGATGCGTCCATTGGCGATGCTGAACGGCCAGTTGAAATCGTCCACGGTCACCGTAGGATTAGCATCGCCGCCGAGTATGCCCTTTTCTCCGGCTGAGGTGGTGGTGAACTGGTCGGTCCCCGGAAAGGCCGTCGTGTATGTCTGGGGCGTAGTCAGAACGCGCAAGGTTACCTGCTGTGGTGGTGGCGGGGTCTGGGGTGGTGGCGGGNNTCGGGGGTGGTGGCGGGTTGGGCTGGTTTTGCTGGTTCTGCAGGTTTGACTGCACCACGTCGGCGGAACCGCCCTGGGTGATCTCGCTCGTGTTGGGCTTGGATGTGTTTCCCGCGGCCGGCGCCGGGCTGTCCTTATTGTTAATGTTGTTTCCGCCAGTCACCACTTGGCCGCCGCCCGACAGCGCCTTCATGAAGAAAGCCGTGTCCGCGGGCAGCGTCGGGCGGATGGTGGGGCCGCCACCGGTGAAGTCCAGTGTGTAGCCCGGCTCATAGACCCGGTGCACATCGCCGTCGGCGCCGGTGAATTTCATCTCCACGCCGAACAGGAAGGAGAACACGCTGCCGTGGCTATCCACCTTGCCCTGGAACATGCCGCCGCGAATGGCGAGCGCGCCGGTGGGCGTGTTCACGGTCACGCCGCCTACGTTCTTGGAGATCTTGCCGCCGACGAAGCGCAGCACGCCCTTGCCGAGCGTGGCCACCACCTGGCCCGTGTTCTTGGTGGGGTCGTAAACGAATTTGTCGATGACGAGGTCGGAGCCCGGACCCACGGTGAAGGTCGAGCCGTCGACGAGCAACACCTGCACCAGCCCCTTGCCGGTGGTGTTGATGCGCTGATTGAAGAAGATGGAGTTGCCGATCTTCATCTCGGTGCCGTTGGTGAAGGCGTCGGGTTGCACGGCAGCCGCCGTGCCGACCTTGTCGGCAAGCGCGAGGGAGGGGGTGCCTAAGAGCGCCAGCGCGCCGATGGCAAAGCCGGTCAGGCGGAGGGGGGTCAACCGGCGTGGCATGGTTCTGGACATTAGAACCTCTTTTGGAATCCGAGCAGGGCGGATAGATCGTCAAAATCGCGGATGGCATAGTTCGATGTCTGGTCGCGGATCTCCACCTGGGGGATCATCGCCCAGGTCGCGGCGACGGGGATGACCACCGCGGCGCGGCCCCAGAACTGGCGGTCGACTTCGACCGCGTTCGGGTCGATGGTCGGATCCGGGTCGTCATAGCGGCGGTGGATGGCGCCGGCGCCCACCTGCAAGGTCCAGGGCCACTGCCAGGCGAAGGGGTTGCCGAAGGTCCAGCTGATGCCGGCCGACGCGCCCATCTCCCAATCGGCATAGAAGCCCGCAACGGCATTCTCGCGCTGGTCGTACCCCTCGATGGTGAGGATGAGGCCGGGGGCCATGAAGTAGGAGTAGGTGCCGCCGACGCGGGTCTGCAGCCCAGTGCGCAGACTTGAGGTCGGACGCAGCGTCGAGTCGGTGAAGTCGCGGTAGCGCGTTTCCAGCCGCGCATCGAGCACGCTCCGCTCGGCGGCAAAGCTCAGGAGGCGGATGCCGCCACCGCCGCCGGCGAAATATTGGTCGTTGCCGAGCAGGGTCTCGTCGCCGATGCCATAGACGAAGAGTCGAGACTGATCCATGCCGATGCGCTTCATGTTGAAGGAGGGCCCGACCGTCGCCTCGAAGAAGTCGAGGTCGATGTCGGTGAGCTTGAAGTAGCTCGCATTGTAGGCGATAGCGTCGAACTCGATGCGGTCGCCCTGGTTCTTCAGGTCGTAGGAATAATGCATCGTGCCGATGTTCAGCGAGCTCCAATCGGCCGCGGCCCGCGCCGTGTCGTCGAGGGTGAAGTCGATGCCGTTCAGCGTCACGCTCTGGTTGGCGGGCGAGGCGTTGGCATTGCTCTCCCAGCGGAGCGCCGTATAGAGGGTGGCGGAGAAGGGGACGGGGTCGGCCTCGAGCGCGAGCTGCTGCAGGTAAAGGTTCACTTGCGCCGCGATCGAGGGCGGCAGGTTCGGTGCGGACAGGGTCGAGCCAAAATAGCTCCGCGCCACGTCATAGCTGCCGATGCGGTAATAGAGGATGCCGAGCTCGAGCTCGATCCGCGGGGTGTTCGGCGCGTAGATGAGCATGCGCTCCATCGTCGAGATGGCGGCCTCGTAGTCGCCGACCTGCGAGGAGAGCTCCGCATATTGGTAGGCGATGTCGAGATCGCCCGGAGTCGCGATCATCTGCCGGAGCAGCCGCTCACGGTGCGCGTCGATTTCGGTGACGCCTGGGCGCTGCACGGCGGCGGAGGAATCGGAAGCGGCGAGGGAAGGCGCAAGGCCACCCATGACGAGACATCCGGCAATCGCAATGGCGATTGCCAACGTCGCCCATCCCCTCATCAAGTGACCTTTCGATGCCTTCTCGAAGGCAAACTGTGGCCGGCCTTAGGCACTTGTGCCCCTACCGCTGAAACGTTAGCCAGTCGGGGGCCATGCAGCAAGTGCGAAGGCCACTTTTTCGAATGTTTTCCGATATCTGTGGCCGGTCTATCACTCTCAGTGGTGCTATAAGGACACGGATGATGGAGGCCGTTGCCGACCAAGCGAAAGTGGTTGATTTCCTGGCACGTGCGGAGGCCTATGAGTCGCTGCCCGCCAAGGTTGAGCGGATCGAGACGCACGCCTCTATCGTGTTCCTGGCGGGTGACCTGGCCTACAAGGTCAAGCGGGCGGTCAGATACTCGTTCCTCGACTTCTCCAGCCTCGAAAAAAGGCACCAGGCCTGCCTCAACGAGCTTGCCGTTAACCGCCGCACCGCGCCTCATCTCTATCTTGATGTCGTTCCGGTAACGCGTCAGGAAGATGGCACTTTCCGCCTTGGCGGGGAGGGCGCGCCGGTGGAGTGGGTGCTGGTCATGCGTCGCTTCGATCAGGCGAAGCTTCTCGACCGGATGGCGGCGGAGGCGCGCTTGCCCTTGGCCCTCATGGCGCCGCTGGGAGAGGCCATCGCCGACTTCCACGCGAGCGCCGACCGGTTCCTAGGAGCTTGCCGCGGCGTCGCCCCCTTACGCAAAGTGCTGGACGACAACGCCGCCGCGTTGGAGGCGCATGCGGCGCTGTTTCCACCCGAGGCGGTGCGGGCGATGGTGGGCAGGGCCCGCGAATCGCTCGCGAAGCTAGCCCCCCTGCTTGAGGCGCGCGCGCTTGCCGGGTCGGTGCGCCACTGCCATGGCGACCTGCATCTCCGCAACATCGTGGAGATTGACGGGATGCCGGTGCTGTTCGACGCCATTGAGTTCGACGATGCCATCGCAACGATCGACGTCCTCTACGATCTCGCTTTCCTGCTCATGGATCTCGGCGCCCGCGATCTTCCTGCTCATGCCAACGCCGTGCTCAACGCCTATCTCGATGCCGATGCACACACCGGCAATCTCATCGGCTTGAAGGCGCTGCCGCTCTTCTTGTCGCTCAGGGCAATGATCAGGGCCAAGGTCGAGCTGTTGCGCGGCGAGCAAAGTGCTGAACCGACCGACGCCGCCACCCGTGCGTCCGCCTATTTCGCGCTCGCAGGGGATCATCTCCAGGTGCGGGCACCGCGCCTGATCGCCATTGGCGGGGTGTCGGGAAGCGGCAAGTCGACCGTGGCGCGGGCGCTGGCGCCGCGTATTGGGGCCTTTCCGGGAGCGGTGCATGTGCGAAGCGACGTCGAGCGCAAGCGGCTGCTCGGCGTGAGCGCGGATGCGAAGTTGCCCGAGCATGGGTATACGCAAGAGATCACCGACATCGTCTACGCCATCTGCCGCAAGCGGGCAGGGATCGCGCTCGAAGGCGGCCAGACGGTGATCGTCGATGCCGTGCATGCTCGGCCTGAAGAGCGTGACAGCATTGCTGCTCTCGCCGCCCGCGCGGGTGTGGACTTCACCGGCCTTTGGCTGCAAGCGCCGCGGTCCGTGCTGCGCGAGCGGGTCGGAAGTCGCCAACGCGACGTCTCCGACGCCACACCTCAAATCGTCGACCGGCAATTGGCTTTCGACATCGGCCCGCAAAGCTTTGCCGTCATCGATGCGAAGCGACCGCTGGAGCAGGTTGTCGCTACGTGTCTGGCAAGGATCGGCGAGGTCGCCCCGCAAAGCTGGCAGCTGCGCTTATCGCCGGGCTGAAGGCCCCCTCCGACTGCCTGAAGGGCGCGGGAGAGGCGCTCATGGTTAGCGCCCGATTCACCCTTTCCTAACGCGCAAGCCAGACAGTTGGATTGGGCGCCGGCCATCTGGCATGCCCGCGAGGCATTTTTTCGCGGGCTTGGCCGCGCGCCACGCGTAGACTTTGCCGGGGTGGGTATGTGAGTGGCGTGGGTGAGGTCTTGACCGCTGTTGGCGCGGGCGGTTCGAGGGCGGTTGCGTCACCTCACGCGCGCCTTGCGATCTCCATTCTGATCATCGCTTGCCTCGGCTTCGCCGTCGCATCTTGCCGTTCCGAGGGCAATGGCGAGAGGCTCGGCGAGCGGGTGATCCCCATGGGCCAGCCGGTGCCCAAAGGCGGCGGCGTCTACCGCACCGGCGATGCCTACCAGGTGGACGGCGTCTGGTACCGGCCGCGCGAGGACCCGACCTATAACCGCGTCGGGACCGCCTCCTGGTATGGCGAGCTGTTCCATGGTCGCCGCACCGCCAATGGCGAGATCTACGACATGGACCGGCTGTCGGCCGCCTCTCCCACGCTGCCGATGCCCGTCTATGCGCGGGTGACCAATCTCGCCAACGGAAGGACCCTGGTCGTCCGGGTCAACGACCGCGGTCCTTATGCCAATGACCGGGTCATCGACCTGTCGCGTCGCTCGGCGGAGCTTCTCGGCTTCCGCAACAGCGGCACCGCGCAGGTTCGTGTCCAGTATCTCGCACGCGCCCCGATGAATGGCGACGACAGCTATGAGCGGCGCTATTTGGCAAGCCAGCGCTGGGTCCATATGGCCGCAAGCGAGGCGCCGCTGGCAAGCGATCCGCCCGACGTCGGCAGCGTGCCCGACCAAGATCGACCCTTGCCGGATCAAGACGCCGATGCCGCCGGTGGGTGGAAGGCCGCAAGCTCGCGCCCGCCCGATATGGCGGCGCCGCAGGGAACCGGCCTACTGCGCTGGCAGGCGGCTGCTCAGGCCCCGCCGCCGCCGAGGGTGGTAAGCGCGCCTGCGGCTCAGCCATCCATGATGCCCCGGCTGGCGCCCGTCCCGCAAGGCGGCGCGCCGCCAAAGCGGCTTCTGGTCCAAGCCGGCTCGTTCAAGAGCAAGGAGAACGCCGACAGGGCGCGGGCGCAGCTTGCCGGCCTTGCTCCGGTGGACGTGGCGCCGCTCGAGGTGGGCGGCGAGACCTATTTCCGCGTGCGGGTGGGGCCGTTTAGCGGCGACGCCGAGGCCTCGGCGGCGCTGGCCCGGGTGACGCAAGCGGGCTATGCCGGCGCCAAGATCGTGGGCAATTAGAGCGGGCATCGTGTAAGGAGAGAGCTCAGGGCTCGCGCCGGTTGATTTTTGGCGAAGCCCGCTCAATAGTGTTGAAAAGGTTTAAAGACCGGATGGATGGCCAGCGCGTATGCAATTCAGTCCGAAATTGTCACTCGTGTCCCGCTTGCACCTTAAGGGTCTGATCAAGATCGCGGTCGCCTGCGCCCTACTCGGCCTAGGCGGCGTCGGCGTGTCCGCATTGGCGCGGGCTGGCGGTTCTCCTGCACCCCCACCCCCTGGCGGCTTCGACACCAAAGCCAAGCACGCCATCCTGATGGATGCCGATGCCAATCTCGTCCTCTACGAGAAGGACCCCGACACGCTCATGCCGCCTGCGAGCATGAGCAAGCTGATGACGCTCGCCGTCGTCTTCCGCGAGCTCAAGGCCGGGCGGATCAAGCTCGAGGACCAATTCAAGGTGAGCGAGCACGCCTGGCGCACCGGAGGCGCGCCCTCCGGCAGCTCGGCTATGTTCGCGCCGCTCAACTCCATGGTCGCCGTCGCCGATCTCATCCCCGGCATCACCGTTCAATCGGGCAACGATGCCTGCATCATCCTGGCCGAAGGCATCGCCGGCAGCGAGGATGCCTTCGTCAAGAAGATGAACGACTATGCCAAGGAAATCGGCCTCACCCGGTCGCATTTCGTCAATGTCACCGGGCTTCCCGCCGAGGGGCACGTGATGACGGCGCGCGAGCTCGCCAACCTCGCCCACTTCCTCATGGTTACCTACCCCGAGTACTACCACTATTTCGGCATGAAGGACTTCAAGTTCGGCAAGTACACCTTCACTAACCGCAATCCGCTGATCTTCTCCGACCTCGGCGTGGACGGATTGAAGACGGGCTTCATCGAGGAGGCGGGCTATGGGCTGGTGGCCAGCGCCAAGCGCGGCGACCAGCGCCTGATCATCGTCGTCAATGGGCTCAACTCGAAGAAGGAGCGGGAGGAAGAGCCGCGCAAGCTGATCGAGTGGGGCTTCAAGAACTTCAAGCCCTTCCGCCTGTTCGATCAGGGCGAAACGGTGAGCGATGCGCTGGTCTGGGGCGGTACCCGACATTATGTACCGCTGGTGGGGCAGGGCAATATCAACATCATCCTGCCCTCAACCTCGACCGGCAAGATCAGTGCCGCGATCGTCTATAACGGCCCGATCAAGGCGCCGATCCGAAAAGGTGACAAGGTGGCCGTGCTCAGGATCACCTCGACCGACACCACGGCGACTAACGAAATCCCGCTCTTTGCCGGCGATGACATCGACCAGAGCAACTTCGCCATGCGCGGTCTCGATTCCTTGCTGGTACTTGCCTTTGGCTGGATGCTCTGAGGCGGGGCTCACCATTCACGAAAGCTCTTGAGGCACGATGCGGCACGAGACGATTGAAGCCGGCACGCTGATTACCTTCGAAGGCGGCGAGGGCGCCGGCAAGTCCACGCAGGCCGCCATTCTCGTCAACCGCCTGGCGCGGGCGGGTAGGCGCGTGGTCTCCACCCGCGAACCCGGCGGGACGCCCGAGGCGGAGAGGATCCGCGAGGCGCTGCTGTCGGGGCAGGTGTGGCAGTTGGGTCCTTTTGCCGAGGCGCTGCTGTTCTCGGTCGCCCGCAAGGACCATGTCGACAACGCGATCTATGACGCGCTCGTGCAGGGGAAGTGGGTGGTCTGCGACCGCTTCGCTGATTCGACCCGTGCCTATCAGGGGGTGACCGCCGGCGTGCCGCGGCCCGTGATCAACGCCCTTGAGCGGCTCACCTTGCGCGGGCTCGTGCCGAGCTTGACCTTGATCCTCGACGTCCCCGCCGAGGAGGGTCTGGCGCGGGTGGCGCAGCGGCTGGGGGCCGGCTCGTCCGACCGCTTCGAGGCCCAGGAGCTCGTCCTGCATGAGCGGGTGCGCCGGGCCTTTCTCGACATTGCCGAGGAGGAGCCCGAGCGCTGCGTGGTGATCGACGCTAGCCAGCCCGAGGCGCTCGTCGCCGAGGATGTGTGGGAGGCGGTCGCCGAACGCTTGAGCCCATGAGCGCCGCCGCCGAGACATCGCGCGCCACGGCCGACGAGCCCGACCGCCTTGAAGGATTCTCGACGCCGCGGGAGGTCGACCGCGTGGTCGGCCATGGGAGGGCGGCGGCCGAGCTCGAGGATGCCTTGGGGAGCGGCCGCCTGCACCATGCCTGGCTGCTGGTGGGACCGGAGGGCATCGGCAAGGCCACGCTCGCTTATGCCTTCGCCCGACGCGTGCTGGGGCAATCCAAGGCGGCCGAGGGCAATGCCGTGTTCCGCAAGGTGGCGGCGCTGTCGCATCCGAACTTGCTGCTGCTCAGGCGTTCCTGGAACGAGAAGTCGAAGCGCTATTCGCAAGTCATCGGCATCGATGAGGTGCGCCGCTTGCGCAGCTTCCTCGGCAATAGCGCCGGCGAGCGCGGTTTCCGCGTCGTGATCGTCGACCGTGCCGACGAGCTGAACCCCAACGCCGCCAACGCGCTGCTCAAGACGCTGGAGGAGCCGCCACCGCAAACGCTCTTCCTCTTGGTCGCAGGCGCCGAGGGGCGACTGCCCGTCACCATCCGCTCCCGCACCAGGATCCTGCGTCTTTCACCGCTCGGACCCGAGGAGCTGGGGGAGGCGGTGCGGGCGGCGCTGGTCCGCGACGGCCATGAGGTGGATGAGGGCGTGCTTCAGACCGCGCTCAGTCTGAGTGAGGGCAGTGTCCGCCGCGCACTCGAGCTTGCCACCGGCGAAGGCATCGCGCTCCATAGTGAGATCGTCGCCATGCTGCGCACGCTGCCGGATCTCGATGGGGCGCGCCTGCATCGGCTGGTAGAGCGGCTTGGGGGCGCAGGCGACGCCGAGCGGCTCGAGCTGTTCCTCTCGCTGCTGCTTGGCCTGATCGAACGGCTCGTCCGAGCAAGCGCCATCGGCGAGGAGCTGGGCCCCGAGGAGCTAGGCCCCGAGGGGCTTGGTCCGGCGGGGCTGCCGCCCGAGGAGCAGGCACTTGCCGCCCGCCTGCTCGGGTCCAACAACCGATCCCAATGGGCGGAAGCCTGGGAGGAGATCGGGCGCGCCAAGTCCGAGGCTGCCCTCCTCAACCTCGACCGCAGCCTGCTGGTGCTCGAGACCGTCTTCCGCCTGCAGCAGCTCGTCCGTGAGCATCCGCTCTAGGCACCTTAACCCTGAAGGCGCCCAGCGCGCTTGCCCGCGCCGACGCGCAAGGCTATTTCTCCCGCCATGGCAGAGACGCGGCCCTATTACATCACCACTGCCATCTCCTATCCCAACGACGTGCCCCATATTGGCCATGCCTATGAGGCCGTGGCGACCGATGCGCTTGCCCGCTTCCGGCGCTTACAGGGCAGGGACGTGTTCTTCCTCACCGGCACCGACGAGCACGGCGTCAAGATGCTGCAGACGGCGAAGAAGCAGGGCATCACGGCCGCAGAGCTCGCCGACCGCAATACGCCGCGCTTCCGCGCCATGGTCGAGGCGCTTGCCTGCTCAAATGACGATTTCATCCGCACGCGGGAAGAGCGCCACACGCGCGCCTGTGCCGAGTTGTGGCGGCGCATGCGGGAGAATGGCGACATTTATCTCGGCAGCTATGCCGGCTGGTACTCGGTCCGCGATGAAGCCTATTACGATGCGAGCGAGCTGAAGGAGGGGCCCCAAGGCATCCAGCTCTCGCCGCAGGGCACGCCGGTGGAATGGGTCGAGGAGGAGAGCTACTTCTTCAGGCTCTCGGCCTATCAGGAGAAGCTGCTTGGCTATTACGCCACTCATCCCGAGTTCATCGGGCCGGAGACGCGGGCGAACGAGGTGACAAGCTTCGTGCGCGGCGGCTTGCAGGACCTCTCGATCTCGCGCACGAGTTTCGACTGGGGCGTGCCCGTGCCCGGCGACCCGAAGCACATCATGTATGTGTGGGTCGATGCCTTGACCAACTATCTCACCGGCGTGGGCTTCCCCGACGAGGCATCGGCCACCTTCAAGCGCTTCTGGCCGGCTGATGTCCATATCATCGGCAAGGACATTATCCGCTTCCACGCGGTCTATTGGCCGGCCTTCCTCATGTCGGCGGGGCTCGCGCTACCGAAACGCGTGTTCGGCCATGGCTTTCTCTACAATCGCGGGGAGAAAATGTCGAAATCGGTCGGCAATGTGGTCGATCCTTTCGTGTTGGTGAGCGACTACGGCGTCGACCCGCTTCGCTATTTCCTGTTGCGCGAGGTGCCCTTCGGCCAGGACGGCAATTATTCTCGCGAGGCCATCGTGCAGCGCATCAACGCCGACCTCGCCAACGATCTCGGCAATCTCGCCCAGCGTTCGCTCTCGATGATCGCCAAGAATTGCGAGGGCCGCGTGCCCGCGCCCGGTGAATTCGCCGAGGCTGACGCCGTGATTCTGACGGCCGCCGATGAGGCGCTAGCGCGGGTCGAGGAGGCCATCGACGCCTTCGCCATCCACCGCGCGCTGGAGATCCTGTGGAGCGTCATCGCCGACGCCAACCGCTATTTCGCGGGCGAGGAGCCCTGGGCGCGTCGCAAGGACAATCCGGAGCGCATGCGGACGATCCTCTATATCACCGCCGAGGTGCTGCGCGAGGTCGGTATCCTGGTGCAGCCGATCGTGCCGGCGAGCGCTGGACGGCTGCTCGATCAGCTCGGGGTGGCGAGCGATGCGCGCGACTTCTCCACGCTTGGACCGAAAGGGCGGCTCGTCCCCGGCACGTCTTTGCCGCCTCCTCAGGCGGTGTTCCCGCGTTATGTCGAGGCTGAAATGGTCGAGGCCGAGACGCCTGAGGCGGAGACGCGTGCGCCAGAGACGCCTGCGCTCTGATGCTCATCGACAGTCACTGCCATCTCGATTTTCCCGATCTCAGCACCGAGCGGGATGCCGTGCTTATCCGTGCGCGTGCGGCAGGGGTCGGCCTGATGGTGACCATATCGACGCGGGTGCGGCGCTTCGGCGAGCTGCTCGAGATTGTCGAGGCCCATGACACTGTCTTCTGCTCCGTCGGCACCCATCCGCAGCATGCGGACGAAGAGAAAGATGTCACGCTGGACGAGATCATAAGCCTCGCGCGGCATCCCAAGGTGGTGGCGATCGGCGAGGCTGGGCTCGACTATCACTACGACAACAGCCCGCGCGATCTGCAGGAGCGGGGCTTCCGCACGCATATCGCTGCGGCGCGCGAGCTGAGCCTGCCGCTCGTCATCCATGCCCGCGAAGCCGACCAAGACGTCGCCCACATCCTGGAGGAGGAGACGACGAAGGGCGCCTTTCCCTTCGTGCTGCATTGCTTCACCGGCGGGCCCGAGCTTGCCCGACGGGGGCTCGCCCTTGGTGGCTATGTCTCCTTCTCGGGCGTGGTGACCTTCAAGAACTCTGGCGCTTTGCGTCACATCGCCAGCGACGTGCCGCTCGACCGCCTGCTGGTCGAGACCGATGCGCCGTATCTCGCGCCCGAGCCGTTGCGCGGCCGCACCAACGAGCCTGCCAATGTGGTGCATACGGCGGCGAAGCTTGCCGAAGTCCGTGGGCTAGGAGCGGAGGAGATCGCGCGCGCCACGACGGAGAATTTCTTTCGGCTGTTCACCAAGGTCCCGCGCTCGGCGCTTAAGGGTTGGGCCGGCGCCCCATGACGCTGAAACTCACCATCCTCGGCTGCGGGACGTCGGGCGGGGTGCCCCGTATCGGCAATAACTGGGGCGCGTGCGATCCGTCGAACCCGAGGAATCGGCGGTTGCGCTGCTCGCTGCTCGTCGAACGTGACGGGCCCCGGGGCAGGACGGCCGTGCTCGTCGATACCTCGCCAGATATCCGGGCGCAGCTGCTGGACGCCGGCGTGAGCGTGCTCGACGGGGTGCTCTATACCCACGATCACGCCGACCATGCTCATGGCATCGACGATCTGCGCGTGGTGGCCTTCAACGGACGCCGCCGCGTCGATGTCTATCATGATGCCGCTACGGGCCAGTTGCTCAAACAGCGCTTCGGCTATTGCTTCGAGACGGCGCCGGACAGCGACTATCCGCCGATCCTCAAGGCTCATGATATCGAGGCAGCGACGCCGGTCACGATCGCAGGCGCTGGGGGGCCGGTCGAAGCGTTGCCGTTCCGCCAAATTCATGGGCCAGGTGAGACGCTCGGCTTCCGCTTCGGAGGCGTTGCCTATTCGCCGGATGTAAGCGATCTGCCGGAGGAATCGCTTGCGCATCTGCAGGACCTCGATTTGTGGATCATCGATGCGCTACGCTACGCCACCCATCCTTCCCATCTCAGCGTCGAGCAGGCGCTTGGCTGGATCGAGCGGGTGCGGCCCCGCCGTGCCGTGCTCACCCACATGCATGTCGATCTCGACTATGAGACGCTGCGGCGGGCGCTCCCCGACGGTGTGGAGCCCGCTTATGACGGCATGGTGCTCACGACGAACGCCTCTAGCTAACTGCGCGACTCATCAACCCTATTTGTCTTCAGGCGCGATCTTGGCTTGACAGACGTGCGCGGCGCAGCCATCTTCCCCTATATAAATTGCTCGCGATCGCGCGAAGCTGCCGCTTGAATCCGCGGCGCCTCACTCCCGAGACAATTCCCGAAAACAATATCTGCCTGACCCTGTTGCGCGTGGGAGTAGGCTCAAAGAGCTTTCACGGCCGCCGATGGTAGGCGCGCGCGTGTTTGATTCATAAGGTAACCAATGCCACTTTCTTCTTTCGACGGCTTCGGCCTCGCCGAGCCGCTACGGCTTTCCCTGAAAGCCGAGAATCATGTGACGCCTACGCCTATCCAGGCGCAGGCGATCCCCTACCTCACGCAAGGGCGGGACTTGCTCGGCATTGCCCAGACGGGCACCGGCAAGACCGCGGCCTTCGCGCTTCCCATCCTGCACCGTCTGGCGGCCGAGCGCCGCCCGCGCGTGGCCAGGCACCCCCATGCGCTGATCTTGGCGCCAACGCGCGAACTCGCTTGCCAGATCGATGAGCGCTTTCGCGCTTACGGACGAGGCCTCGGCCTTCGCTCCGCCGTCATTCTCGGCGGCGTGGGGCAAGGCCAGCAGGTGAAGGCGTTGGCGGCGGGGGTCGACATCCTGATCGCGACGCCCGGACGTCTGCTCGATCTCATTTCCCAGCGCCATATCAGCCTGGACCAGGTCTCGATCCTCGTGCTGGACGAGGCCGACCGCATGCTCGACATGGGCTTCATCCGCGACGTGCGGAAGATCGTGGCCGCCTGCCGCAAGGAGCGGCAGACGCTGCTCTTCTCCGCGACCATGCCCCCCGACATCGCCAAGCTCGCCGCCGAGATCCTCCGCAATCCCGTTCGCGTCGATGTTTCGCCCGCCAAGCTCACTGCCGACCGTATCGAGCAGCGCGTCTATTTCGTGCCCGCGCAGGCCAAGCGGGCGCTGCTTGCGGAGCTCATCGCCGATCCTGCCATGGATCGCGTGCTGGTCTTCACCCGCACCAAGCGGAATGCCGACCGGGTGTGCCGGGCCTTGCAGCAGGATGGCGTGGTGGCGGAAGCGCTGCACGGCAACAAGGCCCAAAATGCGCGGGTGCGCGCGCTCGAGGCGTTCCGCAGCGGGCGGGCCCGTGTTCTTGTGGCCACCGACATCGCCGCCCGTGGGATCGACGTGCCTGGGATTTCCCACGTCATCAATTACGAGCTGCCGAACGAGCCCGAGAGCTATGTGCACCGCATCGGCCGCACGGCGCGGGCAGGGGCAGGGGGCGCCGCCATCGCTTTCTGCGATCCAAGCGAGCGGGCCTATCTTGCCGCCATCGAGCGCCTACTGCGGATAAAGGTGCCGGTGGCGGAGCATCGTCTGACGCACGCGCCGGCGATAAATCCGTCGTCGGAGCGTGGTAACCAGCGGCCGGAGCGGTCCCGGCCTCAGGCTGCGCCGGCGCCCAAGCGGCGGCAGGGAACGCGTGGCCAGCGGCAGAAGGGCTGGCTTGAGCCCGCACGAACTCCCCGACGTCAGGGAACTTCTCGCCTCGCAGGAGACCCAAGATGATGAATCGATTTCCTCCCAGGCTCAGCGCCGCCAGACGCAACGCCGAAGCGATGCTAAAGCAGACCAGGAAAAAGGAAGCCAATTCCAAGCTGGAGCAGGAGCGCGAGCGCGGCGAGCTCGCGCTCAAATCGGCGCGGCTGCGCGAGCTGCGCCTGGCCAAGGAAGCAGCCGACCGGGAAGCGGCCGCCGCGTCACCGCCTGCCGCTCGCAAAGCCGTGCGCGCAAAGCAGAAATAGAGCGGAGGCGCTCAGATGGCATTCAAACCAAATTACAATCAGCAGCGCGCCGACCGTAACCGCGCCAAAGAGCAAAAGAAGCAGGCGAGGCTGCAGCGCCGTGAAGAGGATACCGCCAAGCGCAAGGGCACACGCGGCGAGACCGTGCCCGGCGAGGCGCCCGATCCCGAAAAGACACCACAGGACGGAAGTCGTTAGTCTGGAGCACGCCAATGGCCCGCAAGAAGCAGCAACCTGTTGCCAACGGATTCGTGCTGTTCGACGTCCTCTATGAGGACGGCACGCAGACCTCCAACCGCAAGGTACCGGCCGCCGATCTCGGTGGGCTGGATGGAGACTTGCCGGCGCGCACCTTCGTCGAGACACAGGACCGCAAGATCAGCGAGATGTCCGGCGCCCCGCGTGGACCCATCAAGTCGATCGTCCGCGTGCGCATCAAGCGCGCCGTCTGATCGCGTCACGCCTCGACGATCTGGCCCGTCTGGGTCCAGTCCCGCATGGCGAGCCTGACGAAAGTCTCCGCCACCTCTTCCGGCTTGCGCAGCGTGTTGGGATTCTCGCCAGGATAGGCCTCGGCGCGCATGCGCGTGGCGGTGGCGCCGGGGTCGATTAGGTTCACCTTGATCTCAGTGCTCGCGGTCTCGTTGGCATAGGTCTTGGCCAGCGCCTCGAGCGCGGCCTTGGAGACCGAGTAGGGCGCCCAATAGGACCGGCAGTTCCGCGCCACGCCGGAGGTTAAGAACATCACCCGGCCGGCGTCGGAGCGGCGCAGCAGGGGATCGAGCGTGCGGATCAGCCGCCAATTGGCGGTGACGTTGACGGCAAACACCCGCTCCCAATTGGCCGAGGCGATGTGGGGGAGCGGCGCGAGGCCACCGAGGATCGCGGCGTTGCCCACTAATACGTCGAGCCGGCCGAAGCGCTCATAGAGAGAGGGGCCGAGCGCGTCGATGGCCTTGCCATTGGCGAGGTCGAGCGGCACCAGGCTCGCCTTGCCGCCGAGGGCGCGGATCTCATCATCGACCTTTTCGAGGGAGGGGAGACTTCGGGCGAGCAGCAGCACCTGCGCGCCTTCTTGCGCATAGGCCAGCGCCACGGCGCGCCCGATGCCACGCGAGGCGCCGGTGATCAGCGCGATGCGGTTGAGGAGACGTTGTTCTGACATGATGGTAGCGGAGGAGCGAATCCGCCGTAATCATCCTTTCCTGAAAATCGAGGTATAGGTTCAAATCGGGGGCCCGAAGCCACCTATACCGAACACGACTCCGATACGAGCGAGAAGCCCGAAAATAGGTCCAAATCCTGGGCTCGAAGCCACCTATACCGAACGCGGTTCAACTATAAGCGAGAAGCCCGAAAATAGGTCCAAATCAGGGGCTCGCAACCGCCTTGATTTGCAGCTGCGGGACTTGCTCGAGACAACCATTGCCTGACGTGGCCGGATGGGGAATGAGCCGACTTTTGGGCCGTCCGACTTCCGCTAGTGGGGCATAAGCGGCCATCCCACTGCGTGGCGAAGATGTCTGCCTATGGACCCAAAGCAGACATTTCCCCCCGTATTCGGATAAGCTGACGCGAAAGGACGTCCAGGGAGTCCTGGAATCGCTAGCCAATATTGGCTACAAGCAATTCAAGAAGACTGGAGCTATCTTAGTGCCTGGTTTCGCCAAGTTCGTAGTCATAAAGAAGCCTTCCAGCAAGGCACACAAGGGCATCAATCCTTTCACCAAGGAACGAATGATGTTCAAAGCAAAGTTAGCTCGGAACATACTCAAGGCTAGCCCAGTAAATGCGGCCAAAGACGCTGGGTAATACTGGCGTGAATTGGGGCTGCCGGGCTGCTTTTCGCGGAAGGTCTTTTAGGCCCTGATTTCCATGTCTCGTGGGTGGTCCTGGCCTGTGCACTGCTGGTTGGTAGCAGAC
>PLBV01000020.1:22191-22976 GCA_003135455.1 Hyphomicrobiales bacterium
CGGGCGCTGGGCCGTCAACCCTGGTGCTTGGCGAGGTCAAAGTCGTCGACTGCGAGGGCGAAATTCACAGGTCCCAATCGTCGAGCCAGAGATGGTCTGCGCCGGCTGCTCAACCGTGCTGTCAGCTTGATAATTCGTGAAGGGCAGCACCAGCTGCGTCACGTAGTGCGGGAAGTGGCGGCGATCTTGGATGCCGATATCACCGACACTTGGTACGCGTTCGGAACCGAGCTTTGAGAGTTTCCGAGCAGGCTATCCCAAAAGGTGAAGAAAAGCCCGAAATTCACGTCTCCTTGCTTAGTCCAATTCGCGTGGTGAAGCCGGTGCACGGGACCGACCGCCAAGAATTTCTGAGCTGGCCAACTTACGGTAGCTTCTAATCGCCACATTTGGGGCTACTGTCCTGGTGATCCTTTTCTCCCTACTCGTCAGGAATGACCAATGGCGGAAATCGTCATCATCAATCCTCGCTTCGACACCTCATTCTGGGGTTTGGAGCACTGCATGNNGACATCGACTTCGACCGTCTCGCCCGTGCGGACCTCGTCTGCCTGACGGGGATGAGTATCCAGGGGCGGCGGCTGATCGAGATTCTCGAGGAGGTCAAGTCGCGCGGCGTCATGGTCGTCGTTGGCGGCCCGATGGCGACGGTCGAGCCTGAAGCCTTGGAGGGCCTCGCCGACGTCATCTTTGTCGGCGAAGCGGATGAGACGTGGCCGCAGTTCTTGAGGGACTGGGAGCAGGGGCGCCATCAGAGCCGCTACGAGCAGGAGGAAAAGACCGAT
>PLBV01000088.1 GCA_003135455.1 Hyphomicrobiales bacterium
CATCATGCCGGGCCACATCCACAAGCCGGGCAAGGTCGGCATCGTGTCGCGCTCGGGCACGCTGACGTACGAAGCGGTGTTCCAGACCACCAACGTCGGCCTCGGCCAGTCGACCTGCATCGGCATCGGCGGCGATCCCGTCAACGGCACCAACTTCATCGATTGCCTGGCGCTCTTCCTCGCCGACGAGCAGACGGAAGCCATCATCATGATCGGCGAGATCGGCGGCAGCGCCGAGGAGGAGGGTGCGGCCTTCCTCGCCAGCGCCAAGACCAAGAAGCCGGTGGTCGGCTTCGTTGCCGGGACGAGCGCGCCGCCTGGACGGCGCATGGGCCATGCCGGCGCTGTCATTTCCGGCGGCAAGGGCGATGCCCAGCACAAAATTGAGGCAATGCGTGCCGCAGGAATCGTCATGGCCGAATCGCCGGCAGCTCTTGGAACGACGCTCGCCCGCGTATTAAATTGAGGCTGAGGCGAGCGCCCAACGCTCGCCGCTTTTACCCCTCAGGCCGGATAGAGCAACAACCACCGGCAAGGTCGATCCAATGACGAGGCATGAGCTGAACGACGTGTTTGCCCGCACGTCGTTTCTACAAGGGGCAAACGCTACCTATCTCGCCGAGCTCTATGCGAGCTACGAGCAGGACCCGAGCTCGGTCGATTCCGACTGGCAAGCGTTCTTCGCCAGCCTGAAGGATGCCAAGGCCGACGTTATCGCCGACGTAAGCGGCCCCTCATGGAAGCGACCGAACGGGGCCTTGGCGCGCGTCGCCACCGAAGACCAAGGGCTCGCCGCCATACGCGACTCGATCGGGGTCCGCATGCTGATCCGCGCCTACCGCCAGCGCGGCCATCTCGTGGCCAAGCTCGACCCGCTTGACCTCACCACACGGCGCGAGCATCCCGAGCTCAAGCCCAAGACCTATGGCTTCGCCAAGTCCGACTACGACCGCACCATCTATCTCGGCGGCGTGCTGGGGCTCGAATTCGGCACGCTCCGCCAGGTGCTCGACATCCTGCGCCGCACCTACTCCCATCACATCGGCGCCGAATACATGCACATCTCCGATCCCGAGCAGCGCGGCTGGATCCAGGAGCGCATGGAGGGGCCCGACACGGAGGTCCGCTTCACCCCAGAAGGCAAGAAGGCGATCCTCAACAAGCTGATCGAGGCCGAGACCTTCGAGCGCTTCCTCGACGTGAAATATACCGGCACCAAGCGTTTTGGGCTGGACGGCGGGGAGTCGCTCGTGCCGGCGCTCGAGCAAGTGATCAAGCGCGGCGGGCAGCTTGGCGTGCAGGACATCGTCATAGGCATGCCCCATCGCGGGCGGCTCAACGTGCTCGCCAATGTCATGCGGAAGCCCTATCGGGCGATCTTCAACGAGTTCAGGGGCGGCAGCGCCAACCCCGACGACGTGGAAGGCTCAGGCGACGTGAAATATCACTTAGGTGCCTCCTCCGACCGCGAGTTCGATGGGAACCGCGTGCATCTGTCGCTCACCGCCAACCCCTCGCATCTGGAGATCGTCGACCCCGTGGTGCTTGGCAAGGTGCGCGCCAAGCAGGACCAGCGCCACGACAAGGAGCGCAAGGAAGTGCTGCCGCTCTTGCTGCATGGCGACGCCGCCTTCGCCGGCCAAGGCGTGGTGGCGGAATGCTTTGGGCTTTCCGGCCTGCGCGGCCATCGCACCGGCGGCTCGCTGCATTTCATCGTCAACAATCAGATCGGCTTCACCACGGCGCCGCGCTTTGCCCGTTCCTCGCCCTATCCGTCCGACGTGGCCAAGATGATCGACGCACCGATCTTCCACGTGAATGGCGACGACCCGGAGGCGGTGGTGCATGTGACCAAGATCGCCATCGACTTCCGCCAGCGCTTCGGCAAGCCCGTGGTCGTCGACATGTTCTGCTACCGCCGCCACGGCCATAACGAGGCGGACGAGCCCGCCTTCACCCAGCCCTTGATGTATGCCCGCATCCGCGAGCATCCGCGCGTCGTCGAGGTCTATGCCGACAAGCTCATCAAGGAGGGCCTGTTCACCCGCGCCGAAGTGGACCGCATGCAAGGAGACTTCCGCGCGCGGCTTGAGGAGGAGCTCGCGGCTTCCGACAGCTACCGTCCCAACCGCGCCGATTGGCTCGACGGCAAATGGTCGGGCATCGGCCATGCCGAGGAGGGGGCAAGACGCGGGCTGACCGGCGTCGATCTCGAGCTGCTCGCCGAGCTCGGCCGCAAGATCACCACCATCCCGAAAAGCTTCACCCCGCATAAGACGGTGGCGCGCATCATCGCCGGCCGCCACAAGATGATCGAGGACGGCGCCGGCATCGACTGGGCGACAGGCGAGGCGCTCGCCTTCGGCACGCTGCTCATCGAGGGCTATCGCGTGCGGTTGTCGGGCCAGGATAGCGAGCGCGGCACCTTCTCCCAGCGCCACTCCGTGCTCATGGATCAGGTGAACGAGAAGAAATATACGCCGCTCAAGCACATCGCCAAGGAGCAGGCCCAGTTCGAGGTCATCAACTCCATGCTGTCGGAGGAAGCCGTGCTCGGCTTCGAATATGGCTACAGCCTGGCCGAGCCCAACGCACTGACCCTGTGGGAGGCGCAGTTCGGCGACTTCGCCAATGGCGCGCAAGTCATCATCGACCAGTTCATCTCCTCCGGCGAGCGCAAATGGCTGCGCATGTCGGGCCTGGTGCTGCTCTTGCCCCATGGTTATGAGGGCCAGGGGCCCGAGCATTCCTCCGCCAAGCTCGAGCGCTTCCTGCAACTCTGCGCCGAGGACAATTGGCAGATCGCCAACTGCACCACGCCCGCCAATTATTTCCACGCGCTTAGGCGCCAGCTGCACCGCGCCTTCCGCAAGCCGCTCGTGCTGATGACGCCGAAGTCGCTGTTACGTCATAAGCGGGTGGTATCGACGATCGCGCAGTTCGGGCCCGGGATGAGCTTCCACCGGCTCTTGTGGGACGACGCGCAGTTTCTTGAGGGCCAAGCCATCAAGCTCGTGCCGGACGAGCAGGTGAGGCGCGTGGTGCTCTGCTCGGGCAAAGTCTATTACGATCTCTACGAGGAGCGCGAGAAGCGGGGCGTCAACGACGTCTATCTGCTCCGCGTCGAGCAGCTCTATCCCTTCCCCGCCCGGGCGCTGATCCAGGAGCTGTCCCGCTTCCGCGACGCCGAGATGGTATGGTGCCAGGAAGAACCGAAGAATATGGGCGCCTGGACGTTCATCGAGCCCAATCTCAGCTGGGTGCTCGACCATATCGATGCCAAGCACAAGCGCCCGCGCTCTGCCTCGCGGCCTTCCTCCGCCGCGACCGCGACCGGGCTCGCCAGCAAGCATCTGCACGAGCTCCACACGCTGCTCGACGAGGCTTTGAGCTAGACCCATGCGGGAATCCCTCGCAATCGTCTCGAGGGGAACCGCTTGGTGGTACAACAAGACTTGAGCTGACGGCAAAGGAGCGACGCTCGATGGCCACAGAGATCCGCGTGCCGACGCTTGGGGAATCCGTGGCCGAGGCGACCGTGGGCCAATGGTTCAAGCAGGCGGGTGAGCAGGTCACCGCCGATGAGCCTCTGGTGGAGCTGGAGACCGACAAGGTGACGGTGGAGGTGCCGGCGCCTATTTCCGGCGTGCTGTCGGAGATCGCGGTTAAGGCGGGCGACACCGTGGCGGTGGGCGCCGTGCTCGGCGCCATCAGCGATGCCGACGGTAAGTCGCCGCCTTCCACGCCGAGCCCAAGCGCCGCCACCTTGTCCGACATCACCACCGTTGAGGCCGCGGCGCTCGCCGAGGAGCCTGCCTTGCGCAGCCCGGCAATGACCGCCACGGCCAAGCTTGAGCGCGAGCCCTCCCCGCGCGAGGAGGTGAGCCATGATGAGATGCCGCCTTCGCCTGCGGCGCGCAAGCTGCTCGCCGAGAGCGGACTTACCTCCACCGACGTCGATGGCTCCGGCCGCCGCGGGCAGGTGCTGAAGCAGGACGTGCCGGCGAAGGTGCCGGCGTCAAGCGCAGCGGACAGTGTCGGCCGCGCGGCCGAGGCGCTGCTCGCCCGCGAGCGGACGCCCAAGCCACCCTCACCCCCGCGCGCCGCCGTCGCCGCCGACGACGCGGCCCGCGAGGAGCGCGTGCGTATGACGCGGCTCCGCCAGACCATCGCCAAGCGCCTGAAGGAGGCGCAAGACACCGCAGCCATGCTCACCACGTTCAACGACGTGGATATGAGCGCCGTGTTGCAACTGAGGCGCGACTACCGCGAGGCCTTCGAGAAGAAGCACGGGGTCAAACTTGGCCTGATGGGCTTCTTCGTCAAGGCGGCGGTGCAGGCGCTGAAGGACATCCCTGCGGTCAATGCCGAGATCGACGGCACCGACATCGTCTACAAGAACTACTACCATATCGGCGTGGCGGTCGGCACCGAGCGCGGGCTCGTGGTGCCGGTGCTGCGCGACGCCGACCGCATGAGCTTGGCCGAGATCGAGGGGGCGATTGCCGATTTCGGCGCCCGCGCGCGGCAGGGCAAGCTGGCCTTAGACGAGATGCAGGGCGGCACCTTCACCATCTCCAATGGCGGCACTTATGGGTCGCTGCTCTCCACGCCCATCCTGAATGCGCCCCAGTCGGGCATTCTCGGCATGCATCGGACGGAGGAGCGCGCGGTGGTGCGCGACGGGCAGATCGTGGCGCGGCCGATGATGTATTTGGCACTCTCCTACGACCACCGCATCGTCGACGGCAAAGACGCCGTGACGTTCTTAGGTCATATCAAGGACGCCATCGAGGACCCGAAACGGCTGGTGTTGGATCTGTGAGCGAGAGCATGTCCCACTACGACTTGATCGTCATCGGCACCGGCCCCGGCGGCNNCCGTCCAAGGCGCTGCTGCATGCAAGCGAGCGCTACGCCGAAGCAGCCAGTAGCTTCGCCGCCATGGGCATCAAGGTACAGCCGTCCCTCGACCTCGCCGCCATGCAGGCCTTCAAGGACCAAGGCGTGAAGGGCAATGTCGACGGCGTCGAGTTCCTCCTGAAGAAAAACAAGATCGAGACCTTTCGCGGGCAAGGCCGCATCGTGGCACCCGGCAAGGTCGAGGTGACGAGCCAAGACGGGAAGCAGCAGACGCTCGACGCCAAAGCCATCGTCATCGCCACGGGATCGGAGGTGGCCGCCATTCCCGGGATCGCCATCGACGAGACGCGCATCGTCTCCTCCACCGGCGCGCT
>PLBV01000055.1 GCA_003135455.1 Hyphomicrobiales bacterium
ACGCCGACAACGTGACAAAGCCCCGCAACGTGCTCAAATCGAGCCCCTTCAGATCGGCCTGGTCAATCTTGGCGGCGCAAAGCTCGAAGGCAAAATTGGGCGCCGCGGAAATCGTCGCGCGGAACCGATGCATGGCCCATAACCAGCTTTGCGGTCGAGCCAGAAAGCTGAGCGGTGACATCACATAAAGAGACGCCGCGAAATAGAGGGATCCGAGCCAAGCGCCGATCAGACCCATATCGTGGTAGAGCGGAAGCCAACTCACGAACACGTCGGCGGATGTGGCCTCCATAGTGCGGCCCATCACGCGGATATTCGCGAGCAGATTGGCATGGCTCAGCACCACGCCCTTGGGATCGCCGGTGCTTCCGGAAGTGTACTGGATGAGCGCGGTTGCCGCGCCGTCGCGCAAGACCGGTAGTTGGATATCTGCGTGCTCAGCAGAAAGGCTCTGAACGCTTCGTATTGCATCTAACGTCGCACTAAGGCGACGCAGCAATGATGCAAACCGCAAGCCTTCGGGTACGGTTATGAGCATGCGCGCGCCGGCATTGCGAAGAATGCCGGCCTGGCGACGCATGAACTCCTCAATCTTCGCCAATTGCATCGGCGGGTAGATCGGCACCGGCACGGCGCCGGCATAAAGAGTGCCGAAGAAGGCGACGAAAAACTCGACACTCGTCGGCAGCATCAGCGCGATCCGGTCGCCTGGCCCAATGTCTGCCTCGATCAAGCCCGCCGCCACGGCGCGGGCGCCCTTGGCGAGCTCTCCATAAGTCAGTGTAGCGAGCACAATGCTCTCGTCGTGCAGCACCGTCGCATGACGCCGATCTGGGTGTTGGGCAAGGTGCCAATCGAGCACCTCGACCAATGTCTGGGCTTCGGTAGGTGACTGAACAAGAGGGAGCTGAGTTGGCGGCGTCGGTAGCGTGGCTGCGGTCGCCAGATGATCAGGGGACGCCTGTTCAAGCGCGGCGAGTACGTCCCCGACCGTGTTGGCCTCGCTGATAACCTGAATTGGGAGCCTTACGCGAAATGCGCGCTCGATGCGCAGGATGAGCTCGGTTCGCCCAAGGCTGTCGATGCCGAGATCGCGGTCGAGCTGGCTGGACAGGGAAACATCGACGCGTCTTTTGGACTGCTGCTGCAGTTCCTTCACCAATTCGCTCACGACGGCAATGAGAGCGCGCTCGCGCCATGCCTGATCTTGAGTCACAGCAGAAGAATCATTTCGGTCGTCCCGCCATCATGGCTCGCGGCTTCAGGAATGCTTGACGCGGGCGAGCGGCGGAATCTCGTCGAGCACTTCGATCAGAGTCTCCCGATCTCAAATTCCTCGCAGGAAGAGCCGAGCATGGAAAGGCCCTCCTCCAAGAAGTCGCCGAGCAGCGGGATGCCGAGAAGATAGCTCGCTGTGCGCTCATTGTGTGCACGGGCGGCCTCCTCGCGGACCGTAGACCAATCGCTGGCGGAATAGTCATCTCGCCCCAGCCATGCCAAGGTCACGAGGTCGATCTGCTCATCCTCCGACAGGGAGTTGATGAAGGAGGTGAGTTCCTCGAGGACAGGATCGTCCTCATGGTCTTCCAGGACCGCAGCCTCCTTGTCGTCCGTTGGATTCGATCCAGGGTCTGGCTCGGTCACCTCATCTTTGGCGTCAAATTCCTTGGCCTTGATGATAATGAAGCAGACCTTCTCGGGAGAGATCGTGAGGGTGTCCGCAGTCTCGTCTGCTGGCACTTCCGCTGGGTTCGTCGTTTCTTGCATGGGAGTCACCTACGTTACGGCCGCTATTAGCCCCTTCCAAGCGAAGCCACTCGGTTCGGCACGTTATCTGAATGCCGTAACTAAGCCGGTTGCGCCAGCCAGTCCTTGACCCAGCTCAATCCAAGCCGTTGTCCTCTGCGCCGGGGGTTGTCTCAAGCAGCTTCACCGGACTTCCCTTCAAGCAACCAGCCAGGCGGTCCTGCCAAGAGTTAGGAGGGCTGGTCGCTGTCATGGAAGGCGACTCAAGTCGCCTAGGTTCAAGCAAAAAGCCTTGATTTTCGGGGTCCTAGGCACCATTTGGAGTTCGTGAGGCATATCGGCTGAGGCGCCGAGGCGTGGCACCCGTAGTAGCCCCCACGAACAATCTCCATCAGCAGAACGGCGCTGAGTAACTCTGGCCTTTGTGGCCGGGGCATATCCTCTGCCAGCCTTCTTGGCTATCGCCACGCCTGAGCGCTCCACGAGGAACATGATTCAAAATGGATTCGATGCGAAATTATCGATTTGAAGAGGAGGACAACGCCTCTGCCCTTGCGCGTCCGGCTGATGCGGTCGACCTTCTGGGAACAAGAGCGGCTGGGATCGACTCAGACCATTATGAGATTCGCTCGGAATGGCTCGAACCGGCAACCGGCGGACCCATGCGCCTGGAAGGTGCAGCCGCCACCGGCAGCATCGCCTACCGCCCCGAAGATGCCCCGACCTCGCGTGATCCACTCGACGCGTACTTCCGCCAAATTGGCAATGCTGAGCTACTCTCGCGTCACGACGAGCTTGCGCTTGCCAAGCGGATCGATGAGGCCCAGCAGGCACTGCTCCTCCGCCTCTGCCGCATTCCTCTAATCGTCGAGCGCGTTGGCGCGTGGGGAGAAGAGTTGCGCGAGGGTCGTCTTCGTCTGAGTCATCTTCTCAATGCCGTGCCGCTCGACGGTGAGCTCGAAGCGCTCGCAGACGAGCTGCTCGGCGACGATAGTAGCCTCGACCCAAACTCCGAAGAGCTGGATGCCGGCGGCAACCGCAAGAAAGATGATCTTAACTCCTCCCGGATCCGAGACATCGCACCTCGGCTGGAGCTTATTGCCACCCTCAGCGCTGAGATAAATGGTCTGGCGCGGAAGCGCATAGTGGCGCTCACGCGCGGGAAAGAGCTTTCACGACGCGGGCTTGCCCAACTCGACGAGCTTTTGTTGCGCGCGGCGAGGGAGATTGCCGGCCTACATCTGCAGCAGGACCGAATCTCGGATCTCGTGGCGGAGCTTAGGGTCGAGTCCCGGACTCTGCGCCAGATTGAGCGAGAGTTGTTGCAGTTGGCCCAGCGCTGCGGCGTCACACACGGGGAAGTGGTCGACCGCCTTTTTGGGCGTGAGCTTGATCCGCACTGGATTGGCGAGATTGCATCCCTGACTGATGCGGGCTGGCAGGCGCTTGCGCGAACCCACGCGGAGCGTTTGGCCGAGCTGGGGGCGAAATTCAGGACTGTAGCGCAGCGGCTAGGCTTGCCGATGGCGGAGCTGCGTCGCGCGCTTTCAGGGGTGAGCCAAGCTCGGCGAGAATTGCAGAGGCTGCGCGACGAGATGGTACGTGCCCACCTTCGTCTCGTGGTTACAATCGCTAAGAAGTACCGAGGCTATAGCTCCTTGGACCTCTTGGATCTCATCCAGGAAGGCAATCTCGGCCTCATACGCGCGGTCGAGAAGTATAATTACCGGCATGGCGTCAAGGTCTCGACCTATGCCGTTTGGTGGATCCGGCAGTCAATTACGCGCGCCATGGCCGACCAGGGCCGCATGATCCGCATCCCCGTGCACATGGGGCAGACAGCAAGGAAGGTTCACCGCGAGCGAAGCAAGCTCCGTCAGCAGCAGGGGCGCGAGCCGGGGGCTGGCGAGATTGCCGCGCGCTCCGGCATTGCAAAGGCTCACGTCGAACAGGTTCTATCCCTGGTACAGGAGCCCACCTCACTTGATGTTCTCATCGGCGAGGATGGAGACGCTACCTTGGCTGATCTGATCGAGGCGCCGGATGCGGTCAATCCTCACACCGCAGCCGAGGCCGCTGCGCTTCGAGAATGCATGGCGGAGGCACTCGCCCAGCTAACGCCACGCGAGGAGCGCATTTTGCGGATGCGGTTTGGGATCGGCATGCCTGATCACACGCTCGAGCAGGTCGGGAAGATGTTTGGCGTGACCCGCGAACGAATCCGACAGATCGAAGCGAAAGCCCTTCAGACGCTGCGTGGCCGCGCCCGCACACGCAAGCTGCGATCCTTTGTGGAAGCTTAATCGGGCCGACGCTGAGAGCCGCGGCTATCCCGATCGCTTTGCCCCCTGTCAAAGGACTCCGCCTCCCGAGGTCTCCGATCAACGTGGGCACAGGGGAACCGGAGTCCTGCGCGTTACTTCAGGTAAGATCGAAGCTGGCGACGACTGGCGCATGCAAGGAGTCCGGAGGACGATCAATGCGGCCGTAGGCGACCAGCTCGTCCTCAAGCATTTCATTGTGGATCTCGACGCCGACAAAGTTGGCGAACAGCGCTCGGCTTGCCAAAATATGGTCGAGCATCTGCGGACGACCGTGATGCAGCACAGTAAAGCGCCGGTCGACGGGTAGCGTCCGCTCGACAGGCGTGAGCACGTTCCGCGCCAAGTGTCCTGATCCGGTGTCATCCTCGCCAGCGCAGGCAAGCCTGAGCGCGGTATCATGGTCCCCCGCGTTGAAGTCGCCGCAAACGGCAATGAGAGCATCGGGCTCAGCCTCAAACACGCGCTCAATAGCGAGACGCAACTCGAGCGCCTGCCCTGCACGCTTCACGGAGGCCGCGAAAAAGCCCTCGGCCCAGCCGGACACCGTCTTCCAGGCGAATGGCCCCGCTTTCTGGCCGGGCACCGCCATGGCAAGTGGCGCTCGCAAATGAAGATTGAACACATGCAGGCGCCGCCCGCCCGGCAAAGCGAGGACCAGGTGCTGGAGGGGTCGATCCCACAAAAGGGAAATCGCAGCGTCGTCTGGAGGAAGGGCGGTGCGGGGGCGGAATTGGAGGGGCTCCACGAAAGTGTGCCTGATGTTGTGCTCCTCAACAACAGGCAGGCGCGTGAGCACCGCGAGATTGTGCACGTCGGCGGGCCCGATCCCCGACAGGCCTGAGCTGGTCACCACGACATGCTCCGCATAGGCCGTGCCGTCGAGAAGCCGCTCGAGCTCCACGGCCCGTCTCGTGCCGCCGATCTTGGACGCACCTACCTCCTGGAGACAGAGGATATCCGCCTTGAGTCTTTCGAGTTGTGGACGCAGGACGGCCGCTCGTTCGCTGAAAGGGGCACCATTCCGACGTGCGTCGCCGAAGCTTTCGAGGTTGAAGGTGGCGATCCGCATGGCGCTTTGGGTGATGTCGAAGCTTCAGCAGACTGCTTTTATAGCAACTCCCCGGCCCGCAATGGGACATTTGACCTGCATCAATGAGACGAGCGGGAAACTCGCATGAAGATTGGCGTGTTGCTGTGCTGAGCGCGGGCAACTCATTAGGAGCCGATGATGGAAACCTATCCAGTGGATCTGGCGCCGGAGCAGGTCGTGCACTGGCTGTTGGATGACGACCGCGTGCACGCCTTCGACCTTCTCGTCAGCGCCACGCGCTTTTATCAGGTTGGGGAGTGGCGGAGGCCGCGCTTACAACCGTCATAGTCGTAAGGAGTTAAGAGGCCACCTCCAAAATCTTCAGATCGAGCGGGTCCAATTTCTGCCGAGGCGACTTGAACGAAACCATTACTCCGTCTAGCTGGTGTCCTTCCGCCTGTGATGCGGACCCCGGAAATATCGCCGCCTACCCGCCGGCTGATATAACGGTCGAGCGCATCGGCGACCTGGTCAGTGCTGATCCCCGCCACGCTGCTGGGCAACGCGGTAGCCGGCCGTGCGCAACCGGAGGAATCGTGAAGGCGACACGACAACTGCATGAGCTCGGCCAAAGCCTTTGGCTCGATAACATCACGCGCGGGCTGTTGACCGACGGCACGCTGCGGCGCTACATCCGCGAGTTTTCGGTGACGGGGCTGACCTCCAACCCCACGATCTTCGATAAAGCCATCAAGGAGGGAGGCTTCTACGACGCCGCGATCCGACAAAAAGCAGCTGACGGAAAATCGGGCGAAGCGTTGTTTTTCGAACTTGCGCTTGCTGATCTGATGGAGGCCGCCGACCTGTTCCGTCCGGTCCACGACAGTACCGGCGGCGTTGACGGCTGGGTATCGCTGGAAGTCTCCCCCTTACTGGCAAACGATACTGCCGGGACCATCAACGCGGTGGCGCAACTGCATCGGCGCGCGCAGCGTCCCAATCTGTTCATCAAAATTCCAGGGACGCCCGAAGGCGTTCCGGCGATCGAGGAGTCGATCTTCATCGGAGTGCCGGTGAATGTGACGCTGCTGTTTTCGCACGAACAATACATCGCTGCGGCGGAGGCGTATATGCGCGGCATCGAGCGGCGGATCGCGGCGGGTCTCGATCCGGAAGTTGGTTCCGTCGCGTCAATCTTCGTCAGCCGCTGGGACGCGGCGGTGAAGGATAAGGTTCCCCAGCAGCTTCGCAATCGGCTCGGGATCGCCATCGCCAAGCGTGCGTACAAAGCTTACCGCGAGTTGCTGGCGTCGCCCCGCTGGCGAAAACTTGTCGTCGCCGGCGCCCGGTCGCAACGCCTGCTGTGGGCGAGCACCGGCACCAAGGATCCGGATGCGCCGGATACGCTCTATATCGAAGCGCTGGCGGCCCCGGACACTATCAACACAATTCCCGATAAGACCTTGCACGCCTTCGCCGATCACGGTGAACTAAAGGGCGTATTGCCGGTTGACGGAGGCGACGCAGAAGAGATGCTCGCCGAATTCACGCGGATAGGTGTCGACGATGCGGCGCTCGCCGCCCAACTCCAGCGCGAGGGAGTCGAGTCCTTCGACAAGTCGTGGCAGGATCTCATGGACCGCATAGCCTCGAAGAGCGCGACGCTGGAGACAATCGATTAAACAGGTTCGGGGTAGCCATCGCCACGCATCGAGCCCGATATCTGGAAGATCGAAGGGGCTCGATCGCCGCAAGTTACGCTGCGTGGTTTCGACGAGGCGCTTCTGGGGCGTGGCGCCGATGAAAAGTAGGTCATGGGCTGGCTCGAAACTGCCGCGTCGGTGCCGGGATTTATTGGCTTCGCGGTTGAACGCATGACCTTTTTGGGCTGCCGTGGCCGACTACGAGGCGAGAAAGGCGACGCGGCAAGAGGCTGCGGTCCCGTATTGCCAAGCGCTACCGCGAATGGGTGAATGTCTTCGAGCGGGCCCAACCTTCCCCCACGCGTGCGGTTTGATATACTGCTCCAGCCCATTTGTCCGGCTGCAAATCCAGGGCGTCGAGTCCACTTGCATGCTTCCATCGAGACCATTGGAATAGTGCGCAGTACGCTGACACCGTTGCGCCAAGGATAGGGCCATGAGTATAAGCCCGCTGGCAGGCAAGCCGGCCCCGCCCGCGATGCTGGTCAATGTGCCGCGACTCGTAACGGCCTACTATGCCGATGTGCCGGATCCTTCGATACCTGCGCAACGGGTCGTGTTCGGCACCTCGGGACATCGCGGTTCCGCCTTCGAACATAGCTTCAACGAATGGCATGTTCTCGCCATCAGTCAGGCCATTTGCCGGTATCGAAAACGACGTGGCATCGATGGTCCCCTGTTTCTCGGCATCGACACGCACGCGCTCTCCGTACCCGCTTATGCCAGCGCGCTCGAGGTGCTGGCCGCCAACGACGTCGAGGTCATGATCGCGCGAAACGACGAATACACGCCAACTCCTGCGGTGTCGCACGCGATCCTCAAGTACAACCGCGGCCGCACCGCGGGGCTGGCGGACGGCATCGTCGTCACGCCTTCGCACAACCCGCCGGATAATGGCGGTTTTAAGTACAACCTGCCGAACGGGGGGCCGGCCGATGAGATGGTGACCGCCTGGATCGAAGCCACGGCGAACGGATTTCTCGAACATAAGCTCAACGGTGTGCGGCGAGTGCCATTGTCAAAAGCGCTGTGTGCGGCGGCGACGCACCGGCATGACTTCCTGCGCGCTTACGTCAGCGATCTTGGCAAAGTCATCGACATGGACGTGATCCGCGGCGCCAGCATCCGCATGGGTGTCGATCCGCTCGGCGGCGCCGGCGTACACTACTGGGCACCGATCGCCGAGCGCTACGGCTTGAACCTCAGCGTCGCCAACGACGAGGTCGATCCGACGTTCCGGTTCATAACCGTCGATTGGGACGGTCGCATCCGTATGGATCCATCCTCGCCCTACGCGATGCAGACGCTGATCGGAATGAAGGATCGCTTCGACGTCGCTTTCGCGTGCGACACCGACCACGACCGGCACGGAATCGTCACCCGCAACGCAGGACTGCTCCCGCCGAATCACTATCTCGCGGTGACCATCGACTACTTGTTTCGGCATCGCCCGCGATGGCCCAGGCAAGCCGCCGTGGGCAAAACCATCGTCAGCAGCCAGATGATCGATCGCGTGACCGCGAAGCTCGGTCGCCGACTCTACGAAGTTCCGGTGGGATTCAAATGGTTTGTCGACGGGTTGCTCGACGGCTCGCTCGGTTTCGCGGGTGAAGAGAGCGCGGGCGCCTGCTGTCTTCGGCTCGACGGCAGCGTGTGGACGACCG
>PLBV01000125.1 GCA_003135455.1 Hyphomicrobiales bacterium
TATCGACAGCATCGACCCAAAGCAGAAGTTCCCATCCAAGCGCGACCGCCCTAGTGGAATACGTAATCGTCGCGAGAGCTTGGGTGTACGACTCGACGCTGTCGCGGCTATGCACGCCAGCGCCCCAGCCGCGCACAGCACTTTGCTTATCCTATCCTCTAGGGTAGGATAGCCAAGTGAAACACACCAGTCATCCTGACATCATCGTCCGCCTCAAACGGGCGGAAGGACACCTACGCTCGATCATTGCCATGATTGAAGCTGAGCGAAGCTGCCTCGAACTCGCCCAGCAACTGCATGCCGTCGAAAACGCGGTCGGCAACGCCAAGCGCGAATTGATCCACGACCACATCGACCACTGCCTCGAAGGCGCCGTGACCGGCGGCGGCGCGCGGGCCAAGAGCGCGCTCAAAGAGTTCAAGGCGCTGAGCAAATACCTATGAGAGGCAGGATGATGCTCGATAAGGCGCGGAACTGGTTTGGGCTCTCACCCTCGAACGCTCACAACGGGCGCGGCCACAATCACGCGCATGACGGATCGCATGGGCACACCCATGGTGTCATCGATCCGACCATAGCCACCACGGCGCGCGGTATCTGGGCGATCAAGTGGTCGTTCGTCATCCTCGCCATCACTGCTGCCCTACAAATCCTGGTAGTGCTGGCCTCAGGCAGCGTGGCCCTACTCGCGGATGCCATCCACAACGTTGCCGATGCGACGACGGCAATCCCGCTGTGGATTGCCTTCAGGCTGGCGCGCCGTAAGCCCACGACGACATTCACCTACGGATATGGCCGCGTCGAGGACTTGGCCGGAATCGCCATTGTGGGAATCATTTTGTTTAGTGCCCTTGTCGCCGGCTACGAGGCCATCGATCGCATCTTTCGTCCCCAGTCCATAACTCTGCTGATGTGGGTCGCCATCGCCGGCCTGGTCGGCTTCATCGGCAACGAGATTGTCGCGGTGTTCCGCATCCGCGTCGGTCGCGAAATTAACAGCGCGGCGCTGGTTGCCGACGGTTACCATGCCCGCACGGACGGCCTTACCAGCCTTGCGGTCGTCGCCGGGGCGTTGGGTGTCTGGATCGGCTTCCCACTTGCCGATCCGATCGTCGGACTTCTCATTACCATCGCCATCTTCGGCATCGTCTGGCAATCCGCCAAGGCCGTGCTGACCCGCATGCTGGACGGCGTCGAGCCCGCGATGGTCGGCGAAATCCGCCATGCCGCGGAGCACGTCTCCGGCCTCAAAAAAGTCCTCGATGTCAAAGCACGTTGGCTGGGCCACCGGCTCTACGCCGACGTGGCCGTCCTTGTCGACGAAACGCTATCCGTAGCCGAAGCGGACCGACTTGGTGAGAAGCTGAAGCGGGAGATGTTCACGCACGTTCCAGCACTCTCGGTGGCCAACGTGCGTGTTCACGGGTCCGATCCTGCCCTGGGCGACGCCAGAGCCGCCGGCCATGAAGGCGGGCATCACCACAGCCCGGAGCCGTTCACGGTGGCAAGCGCGCTTGCCGATGGGCTCTTGGAGATTATCGACACCCCGCACGGTGAACGGATGCGACTCACCGTCGACCGTCATGTAGAAGGGCTACAAGCAGCAGTGACCATTGATCGCGTTGGCGGCAACATTGAAACCCTCACGCTGACGCCAGCCGTCAGCAACCCCCACGCGTTCATTAGCTCAACTGCGCCCTCCGAACCGCACGAATTCGAAGCCCAGCTCCACCTCAAAGCGGGTGACCGGAAGGTTGTGTTGCCTTTCCGGATGGTCGAGCCGGAGGGTCCATCATAAACGCTTCATAACATTCCGGATGAACATGCATTGCTGCAGCAGCAAATCCTGCCTGCCTGTTGCGAATGTTTTGCGGCCCTATTTCGTAGCGCGAATCGAAATGAGCTTTATGAGGTCGTCCACGACAAAGCTGGACCCAACGACTTCGAGGCCGGCCTCAGGAACGCGCTCTTCTGTCCGGCGATCAAAGCCTGCTCCATAGGCCCAAGCGATCCATGGCTCCCAGAGTCGCGCGACGGCCGATCTCATGGCACCGCGTGGGCGGACGTACTCTAACAGTCGGATCGTCCCCCCCGACTTTACGACGCGGCCAATCTCGCGCAGAGCCGCGACCTGTAGATCATCGGGCAGAACACAGAACAGAAAGGTGGCAACTGCGGCGTCAAAGGACTGATCCTCAAACTCAAGGTGGGTTACATCCATCTGAAGCAACTCAACCTCAACGCCGAGCGAAAGGCGTCTACGCTTGGCCCGTGCCAGCATGGCTGGGCTGACATCGACGCCGACGACTTCGGCCTCAGGTGGGTAAAATTGGATGTTACGACCTGTTCCGACCCCCGCATCCAATACCCGCCCCGCGAGGCCTTGGAAGAGCAAGGGCCGTATCTTGCGGTAGCGGCTATACTCGAAGGGAAGATCGAGCAAGTCATAGAACGGTGCAATGCGTTCGTATCGGTCCAGATTGGATGACATTCAGTCGGCTCCCGCGTGCACAGCCTTTCTTGATGCCTAGCGCGCCCTCATATAATCCGTCTAAGTGAGAGTAGGGACGCGAGTTCATGAGCGCATCGTGTTGGGATCAAGCCCTGGACCCGCATTGACTTTTGGCTCAACCAGCAGACCGGAAAGCTGGAGGTTAAAGACGCTAAAATTCACAAGGCTCCTAACCGTGCTACACCGACCGCCTTCGCATCATCTTCGGCAACGGGGCCTCCGCATGAGCTATATGGATATCGCGTTGGGCGTCGTGGTGTGGGTCATCGTCGGGCTCACTCTCGCCAAGCTTAAGGGCCCGACCGCCTTTGCCATCGCCTGGGTGGCGGGGCTTGCCTTCGCCGCAATCGTCGCCTTCGTCGTCCCGCGGCTCGGCGTGGCGCTTGAGATGACCATGAGCCACATCATAGTGACGGCGGTCGTCGCCGCCTTGGGTGCCACGCTCGTGGCCCTCTTCTTCGGCCCGCGCGCGAAGTGAAAAAGAGCGGGCGCTAAGTCCCCTCGCATGTCGGGCTTTTTCCTTGGCCCAAACGCGCCACTATCTCCCGCGAATCGGTCCCCCTGACACGGGAGAGAGAGACAATGAAAACGCCGCTGGCCTTCGCGCTTCTTGCGCTGTTGGCGTTTGCCGCAGTCCCTGCCGACGCCGCCGAGCGTGCTTGCCGCCCGAGCCTGTCCAACCTCTATCACTGCCCCGACAAATCGGCCCCGGCAGCGTCGAAGCCGACGCCTGCGGCCGACACATCGGGCCGCGCGTGCCGTCCGAGCGTTTCCAATCTCTGGACGTGCCCCGGCACGGTCAAGAGAAGCATAGGCAGCCGCGCCTGCCGCCCCAGCCTTTCCAACGGATATTCTTGTCCCGGGACGTCCAGCCAGAGTGGAGGCTCCGCGCCTTCCAGGAAGACCGCTTCGCTGCCGAAGCGCGCCTGCCGCCCGAGCCTGTCGAACGGTTACAACTGTGCAGGGCAAGCCGGCGCCGACCAATATGGCACGGAAGCGGGGGCATGGGTGAATTGCCACACCGACACGGTCGTGTGGGCCAATCTCAACTCCGATATCTATCATTTCCATGGCACGCCGCAGTACGGGACACGAAGCACGGAGCGTATATGTGCGAGCAGTGACTCGCGCCGCGCGGGCACGCGAGCGGCCAAAAATGAAAAGCACCCTTGAGACCTCTAGCGGCCTTGTGGTGGCAGGGCAGCTAAGCTGAACTGTTCATTTGACTCGGGCGCTCCATTTCGTCCACCAGAGGCGATGCCGTTAATCTAACAGGGAGGGGATCATGGGTGCGCTGGAACCAGTCTTAATCGCCGCTGTCATCGTCTTTGTGATCAACGCGGCGGGGAGCTTTATCGAATTCAACAACCGGTTCGTGAACGCGCTGGTCGACACGGTTCTATTTGCCATCGTCTTCGCCGCGCTGGTGCATTTCGGCTATTTGCATATGGCATTTTCGGGGGCCGCGCACACGGCCACGCCATAGTCTCTCACGGTCGCCACGGCAGCCTTGCTCGGCATGGCGGCCGTCATCGCGCTGGCATAGCGCGCGTGGCAGAACTCTAAGCGGCCGACTTAGCGCGGTGCTTCGGGTAGAGCGTGGTGAGCCCATCGCGCGTTGCCGGCGCCACGCCGCGCTCGGTGATGAAGCCGGTAATGAGCCGCACCGGCGTGACGTCGAAGCCGTAATTGGCGGCGGGGCTGCCCTCCGGCGCGATCTGAACGGAAGCAATGCGGCCGTCGGGCAAGCGCCCCGCCACGCGGGTGACCTCGTCGGCGCTCCGCTCCTCGATCGGGATCAAGCTCCCGTCCTCCAGGCTCCAATCGATGCTCGTCCCGGGCAGCGCCACGAGGAAGGGCACGTCGTTGTCACGCGCAGCGAGCGCCTTCAGATACGTGCCGATCTTGTTGGCGACGTCGCCGTTGGCGGTGGTGCGGTCGGTGCCGACGATGCAGAGATCGACGAGCTTCTTCTGCATCAGATGCCCGCCGGCATTATCGGCGATGATGGTGTGCGGCACCCCGTGACCGCCGAGCTCAAACGCGGTGAGTGCTGCGCCCTGATTGCGCGGCCGCGTCTCGTCGACCCAGACATGGACGTCAAGCCCCGCGTCATGGGCGCGGTAGATGGGGGCGAGCGCCGTCCCCCAATCGACGCATGCGAGCCAGCCCGCATTGCAATGGGTGAGGATGTTGATCCGGGCGCCCTTCTTCTTCTCGGCGTGCGCCTGGATGAGCCCGAGCCCATGCTCGCCGATGCGGCGGTTGGTCTCCACGTCCTCGTCGCAAATGGCAGCGGCGCGGGCGTAGGCGACCGCGACGCGGGCCTCGCGCGGCTGGTTGCGGACGGCCTCTCTCATCTCGTCGAGCGCCCAGCGGAGATTGATGGCGGTGGGGCGGGTGGCGGCAAGGGTGGCGCAGGCCCGATCCAGCGCCTCGTCGGAAGCGTCGCTGCGGAGAGCAAGTGCCACGCCATAGGCGGCAGTCGCCCCGATCAGCGGCGCGCCGCGCACCTGCATTGTGCTGATGGCACGGGCGACGTCATCCAGCGTCTCCAGCGTTACGATCTCCAAGGCATGCGGCAGCTTGGTCTGGTCGATGGTCTGCACCGCCCCGCCGTCCTCGCCCAGCCAGATGGTGCGGTATGGTTTGCCGTCGATGTTCATGGGATCGCGCCTCGAGCCTCAATCGCCTTCGAAGGTGACCAGCGTATGGCATTCGATGCAGAGCTTCCTGAGGCGCGCCAAGCCGCCAAGATCGGGCAGGTCGATGACGAAGGCGGCGCCGATCACGTCGGCCCTGAGCTTGCGCAACAGCTTGACCGCCGCCTCTGCCGTGCCGCCGGTGGCGATGAGGTCATCAACCAGCAGGACAGGCTGGCCGACGCTGATCGCATCCTCGTGGATCTCGATCACGTCGATGCCATATTCGAGCTCGTAGTCCTGGCCGATGGCCTTGCCCGGCAGCTTGCCCTTCTTGCGGATCGGCACGAAGCCGCAATGCAACCGGTCGGCAACCGCGCCGCCCAGAATGAAGCCACGCGCCTCGATGCCTGCCACCAACTCGATCCTGCGATCGCCGAAGGGCGCCACCAGCTGCTCGATGCAAGCCCGGAAGCCATTGGCATGGCTAAGGAGCGTGGTGATGTCGCGGAACATGATGCCGGGCTTGGGATAATCCGGTATCGTGCGCACGAGGTCCTTCAGATCGATGTCCATGGTCACGCTCATGAGAGGACCTCCGCAAAAATAGATGGGGCAGGCGTGCCTAAGGCACCCGTGCCTATAGGCGAATGAAGCGCGGCTGGCTAGCGTCCGCCGCCAAGCAAAGGGGGGAAACTGACATGGCCGACGGCAACAACCTAACCACCATTCGCGATATCGACGTGCCATTCTGGCGGATCGTGATGATCCTGGTGAAGTGGAGCATCGCCTCGATCCCGGCGATGATCATCCTCATGCTGATCGCGAGCGTGATCGCGGGCGTGGTGGGCCTGATCTTGGCAGCCATCGGCTTGCATATCCCGACGACGACGACGCCCTAAGGCTTAAGCCTCTTTTTGACGCATGATCTTATCGGAAAACCGGTTCCCACTTTTCTAAGATCATGCTCCGAGCACCCGCCCGGCGACCGCATCGAGCTTCTTGAGCAGCTCCGGATCGCGCGCTTCCCGCGCGGTGATGATGGCGGTGTCGAGCGCGCGGTCCGACCCGATCGGGCATGGCTCGTGCTCTCGCGGGAAATCGCGGGCGAGCCGTGCCACCAGGCCCGCCGCCTTCGCCGCATTGGCCGTTAGCACCTTGATGATGTCGGTGACGGTGACGGCATCATGGTCCGGGTGCCAGCAGTCGAAGTCCGTCACCATGGCCACGGTCGCGTAGCAGAGCTCCGCCTCGCGCGCGAGCTTGGCCTCCGGCATATTGGTCATGCCGATGACCGAGTAGCCCTGCCCCTTATAGCTGAGGCTCTCGGCGAGCGTGGAGAATTGCGGGCCTTCCATGCACACATAGGTGCCGCCCCGGGCGAAAGCGATTCCCTCGGCGTCGGCGGCTTCGGCAAGATGGATACGCAGGCGCGGGGAGACGGGGTGCGCCATGGACACATGCGCCACGCAGCCCTTGCCGAAGAAGGAGCTGGCTCGCGCAAAGGTGCGGTCGACGAACTGATCCACCAGCACGAAGGTGCCGGGCGGCAGCTCCTCCTTGAACGAGCCGCAGGCCGAGAGCGAGATGAGGTCGGTCACCCCTGCCCGCTTCATCACGTCAATATTGGCGCGGTAGTTGATGTCGGAAGGCGAGAGCCGATGGCCCTTGTCGTGACGTGACATGAAGACGATCGGGAGGGTTGCGATCTCGCCGATGCGGAGTGGCGCCGACGGCTCGCCCCACGGGCTTTCGATGCGCTCCTCGCGCACCTTCTCCAAGCCCGGCAGATCGTAGAGCCCCGAGCCGCCGATGATGCCGAGCACCGCGCGCGTCATCGCTAGTCCCCCACCCGCATGTAATACGTCGCCCAGACCCAATGTGCCTCCTGCGTCTCGCTGGGCTTCTCGCCCTCAGCCCTCGTGTTCAGGAGCCAGATCGGGCCTTGCTGCCCCAATCCGAGCGGCACGCCATCGGCGGCAAGCGCCAGGATCCAATCCCCCGCCTCGATGTCTTCTGGGCTGAGCCACCCCTGATAGCCGTCAATGGCCATGAAAATGACCTTGGCGCGGGTAGCGCCAACCGCGGCCAGCACCTCTTTCAGCAAAGGACCGGTAAAGGTCGCGGGCTGACTGAATTCCGGCGGCTGCACCCTGACCGTGCCCTGCTTCAGGCCGAGCAGCATGGCCCGGTCGAAGGCGAAGGCTCGGTCGAACGCGATCTCTTTATGGGCCAGCAGGCTGTCGCGTTTGGGATCCAGCGCCCCGCGATTGGCGTTGGCGATCGCGCCGGAGACGGTGAGGACGACCATCTCCTTGGGCGCCGCGGTCTCTTCCGCGGCAAGAGCGGAGAGCGCGCCGCATGCGACGAGGAGAAGAGCGAGAACCGCGCGAATCATGACTCACGCGGTCGGCGCGGCATGCCCATGCATGCGCGCCCAGACCGCCCGCTTGGCCAGATACATGATCACGGCAAAGGCGATGAGAAAGACCATCACGCGAAGCCCGAGCTTGTGGCGCTCCTCGAGCTTGGGCTCGGCCGTCCACATCAGATAGGCGGCGACGTCGCGCGCGTAGTTGTCGACCGTGGGCTTGGTGCCGTCCGTATAGGTGACGACGCCGTCGCTCAAGAGCGGCGGCATGGCGATCTGGTGGCCCGGGAAGGCCTTGTTGTAGTGCATGCCCGGGGCGGGCTTGAACCCCGCCGGCGGGTCGCGATAGCCGGTGAGGAGCGCATGGATATAGTCGGGGCCGCCCTCCCGCGCCTTGGCCATCACCGAGAGGTCGGGCGGCAGCGCGCCATTATTGGCCACCCGCGCCGTCTCCGGGTTGGGGAAGGGCTGCCGGAACCGGTCCGATGGGCGGCCCGGCCGCTTGAACATCTCACCCTTGTCGTTCGGTCCGTCGGTCATCTCGGCCTGCGCTGCCAGCGCCTCGACGGCGTCTTTGGGAAACTCAGGCCCGCCCGTCTCGCCGAGATTACGGTAGGAGAGGAGCCGCATCGAATGGCAGGTCGAGCAGACATCGTGATAGACGCGGTACCCGCGCTGCAGCTGCGCCCGGTCGAAGGTGCCGAACGGCCCGTTGAAGGACCAGCTCTGGGACTCGATCACTGGCTCATCGTGATTGTGGGCGGGCGGCGTGGCGGGCGCCTCGTCGGCGGCATGAAGCGTTGCCGTGGCCCCGATCGCGACGAGCAGGGCGGCGATGGCAAGGCCAGCCAATGCGCTTCGCCGCAGTGTCATAGCACCTGCTCCCGCTGGCGCGCCTTGGGCACGGACAGTGGCAACGGTTCGTCCGGCCCCAGCACCGATTCGGTGATGCTGCCCGGAAGCTTGGCTGGCTTCTCCAGCAGGCCCACCACCGGCATCACCACGAGGAAGAACAAGAAGTAATAGGCGGTGAAGATGCGCCCGAAAATGAGGTACCAGCCTTCCGGCGGCTGCGAGCCGAGATAGCCGAGCACGATCGCGGTCACCACGAAGACCCAGAAGAACCATTTGTAGATCGGCCGGTAACGCGTCGAGCGCACCTTGGAGGTATCGAGCCACGGCACGAAGAACAGGATCGCGATGGAGGAGATCAGCGCGATCACCCCCATCAGCTTGTTGGGGATCGCGCGCAGGACCGCGTAGAACGGCAAAAAGTACCATTCGGGCACGATATGCGGCGGCGTCTGCAGCGGGTTCGCCGGGATATAGTTGTCGCTGTGCCCGAGCAGGTTCGGCGCATAGAAAAGCAGCACCGCGAACAGGAGCACGAACATCAGAAGCGCGAAGCCATCCTTGATCGTGTAGTAGGGGTGGAAGGGCACCGTGTCGCGTGGCCCTTTCACGTCGATGCCGGTGGGGTTATTGTTGCCGGGGACGTGCAGCGCCCAGATGTGCAGCACCACGACGCCGGCGATCAGGAACGGGAAGAGATAGTGCAGGCTGAACAGCCGGTTCAGCGTCGGCGCGCCCACCGCGAAGCCACCCCAGATCCACTGCACGAGCTTGGTGCCGAGCCCGGGGATCACCGCATCCAGCGATGAGAACAGGTTGGTGATCACCGTCACCGCCCAGAAGCTCATCTGCCCCCAGACGAGCGAATATCCCATGAAGGCAGTGGCGATCATCAAGAGCAGGATCAGCACGCCCAGAATCCACAACACCTCGCGCGGCGCCTTGTAGGAGCCGTAATAGAGGCCGCGGAAGGTGTGGATATAGGCGGCGAGGAAAAACATCGAGCCGCCGACCGCATGGGAGTAGCGCAACAGCCAGCCCCAATTCACGTCGCGCATGATGGTCTCGACGCTATCGAAGGCGCCCTCCGGCGTCGGCACGTAATGCATGGCGAGCACCACGCCGGTGGCGATCTGCACTGCCAGCATGAAGGTGAGGATGCCGCCGAAGGTCCACCAGTAGTTCAGGTTGCGCGGCGTGGGAAAGGTCATGAACTGGTCGTGCATCACCCGCCCCACGGGGAGCCGCGCATCGAGCCATTGGCCGAAGCTGCTGGTCGGTTGGTAGCTGGAGGCGTGCGCCATGGGCTCTAGCCTATCTTGACCTTGGTGTCGGAGGTGTAGGCGTAAGGCGGGATCGCCAAGTTCTGGGGCGCCGGCCCTTTGCGGATGCGGCCGGCGGTGTCGTATTGCGAACCGTGGCAGGGACAGAACCAGCCGTCATAGTCGCCCTTGTTGTCGCCCGGGGCCTGTCCCTTGGGGATGCAGCCGAGATGGGTGCAGATGCCGATCATGATGAGGAAGCCCTCATGCCCCTTGGTGGTGCGGTTCTCGTCGGTCGCGGGCGCGTCGTCGGGAAGATTGGCGTTGCGGGCGAGCGCGTCAGGCAGGTCGTCGACCGGGACGGCCTTGGCTGCCGCGATCTCCTCATCGGTGCGGTGTCGCACGAAGATCGGCTTGCCGCGCCACATCACGGTGATCGCCTGGCCTGGATCGACGTCGGCGAGGTCCAGTTCGGTGGTGGCGACGGAGAGCGCCGACTGGTCCGGGTTCATCTGGTCGAGCAACGGCCACAGCGCCGCGGCGGCGCCCACGGCGGCAAAGCCTGCCGCAGCCACCAGGATCACGTCGCGGCGGGTTGGCTCGTCCTCGGCAAGCAGAGGAGATTGCGCGGGGGAGTGGTCGGTATCGGCCACGGCGGGTGGAGCTCCTAATAAATTTTTCCAGCGGCGCGATTTCACGTCCGGCGCCACGGCCGACCCAAGAACAATGCCCCTTGAGCTTTGCCTCTCCTGGTGCCGGACTTGGCGGCGCCAGCTTGGTAATGTTGCTTTCTTGCATCAGGCTCCGGTGGTTGTCCAGGGTTGCCGCCTTGGGCAAATTGGCGCACAGCGCCACCTGTCTAGCTTCAAGACGCATCTTGGAGCCTTCGAGGCCTTGATCCCGGTCAAGGCCGAGGCGTGGCCGAGCGGGCTCGCTTTGGCCTGGACCAAAGGCGCAAGCCTGCCGGCATTACGGCCGCGAATGTTGCAAGGACGCGAGAAATTATGGAGGCAAAACCCACGATAAGCCCAGAACGGCCAAATGAGGCGCAAGGCGCGGGCCTGGAGGAGCGCAAGGAGCGCGCCAGCGCGTGGTTCGAGCGCCTGCGCGACGACATCTGTGCCGCGCTAGAAAAGGTCGAGGACGCCGCGCAAGGCCTGCCCGGCTGCGAGGGGCTTGCCCCCGGCCGCTTCACCCGCACCCCCTGGACGCGGACCGGCGCTGACGGCAGCGAAGGGGGCGGCGGGGTGACCAGCCTGATGTCGGGGCGCGTGTTCGAGAAGGTGGGCTGCCATACCTCGACGGTGCATGGTGTCTTCGCGCCGGAATTCGCGGCCGCCATCCCCGGCGCCGAGCAGGATCCCCGCTTCTGGGCGAGCGGAATCTCCTTCATCGCCCACCCGGTCAATCCCAACGCCCCCACTGCCCATATGAACACGCGCATGGTGGTCACCAGCAAAGGCTGGTTCGGCGGCGGCGGCGACCTCACCCCCATGCTGATGCGCCGGCGGGACCAAGAGGACCCCGATTCCCGGGACTTTCATGCCGCGATGCGGGGCGCCTGCGAAGGGCAGCCCTCGGCCAACTATCCGCGCTTCAAGGCCTGGTGCGACGAGTATTTCTATCTGCCCCATCGGGGCGAGACGCGCGGCATCGGCGGCATCTTCTACGACTACCTCGACACCGGCTATTGGGAGGCGGACTTCGCCTTCACCCAGGCCGCGGGCCGGGCCTTTCTCGACGTCTACCCGGAGATCATCCGCCGCAACATGGCGCTCCCCTGGACCGAGGCCGACCGGGAGGAGCAGCTCGTAAGGCGCGGACGCTATGTGGAGTTCAACCTGCTCTATGACCGCGGCACCCTCTTCGGGCTGAAGACCGGCGGCAATGTCGAGGCGATCCTGAGCTCATTGCCGCCTGTGGTGAGGTGGCCCTGAGAGCCCTCAAGCTCTGATCCCGGTCGCATAGGCATAAGCGGGCGTATCGGCGCCCAGTCTCTTGTCCAGCGGCGGCGGATCGTAGGCGAGCCGCGCCAGGAACATGGCGGCCGCGGTGGCGAGCAGGACAACGATGATCTTCCACATTTCGAGCCTCCGAGCTGCAAGAAGCGTTGACCGCTCCCTCTTGGCTCCAAGCCCTAGCCGCGCGCCTAAACTCTGCTTGAGACGCCCGTTCATCCGGCGTTTAAGATGTGATGGCGCCTCGATGAATCCTACTTGCCAAGCGGGCCTGCTTATTCCATTCTTGACCAACCGGGCGCCCAAGGCTTTGGGCGCGGACTTGGACGGACGGCAAGTGACTATCGCGCCTATCAAGAGCACGACCCTTTCCCGACATCTCAAGACGACGACGGACCTTTGTGGGTCGGCGGCCCGTTATGTGAAACTTCAATGGGGAAAGGATTCCCAATGGCTCGTGTCAACGGCACAGTGAAATTTTTCAACCATTCGCGCGGTTTTGGCTTCATCTCGCCCGACGACGGCGGCAAGGACGTCTTCGTCCACGCTTCCGCTCTGGAGCGGTCTGGGGTGCCTGCGCTGAACGAGGGGGACAAGGTTTCCTTCGAGATCGAGGACGATCGCCGCGGCCGCGGCAAGCAGGCCGCCAACGTCCAGCTCGCTTAAGGCACCGCGTCCGCGGCTTAAAGCTGAGCGTCTCATCGACCGCCGGGCCCAGTGCCCGGCGGTTTTTTTGCGCCTGCTGGCCAGAGGCAAACCCTTAACACTCGATTCACCTTGGCGGCCCTATTTTGCCGCAAAGGGTTGGTTAAGCTTGTGTCCCCCAACCCCTTGGGATTCGGCTCGTCTGCTTTGGCTTTCTGAACTGCTGATGGGCCCTGAGCGCGCTTCTCGCCCTTCGCCAGATGCGCCATAGCTTAAGGAACTCGCATCGATGACCACTAGAACCATGAAAGCCATCGCCGCCGCGGCGCTGATCGGCATGGGCATGCTCTGGATGCCGGCACCGGCGGAAGCCGGCCAAGGCGGATGGGGCGCCGGTCTCGTCGGCTTCGGCATCGGCGCCATCGTAGGCACCGCCCTCGTCGCGCCGCGGGTCTATGAAGCGCCGCCTCCGCCGCCGCCGCCGGCCTATTACGGTCCGGCCACCTATGGGCCTCCGCCTTGGACGCCGGATTGGATCGCCTATTGTGCCCAGCGGCATCCGAGCTTCAACCCGAACACCGGCTATTTCTACACCTTTAGCGGCCAGCCGATTTTCTGCCAGTAACGCGCCGCACTTGCTCGTCTAGCCTGCCGGGCGGCTGATTTAAGGCCGGTCCGGCAGGCTCTCCTCCCAAGCTCCCCTCGGCCATTTTTGCACGCCGTTTACCCTGCGGCATCAGGCCCGCGCCTTGCGATTTGCGTCTTGAACACGGCCATCACGCGGCGCAAAATCGGCGCTCGTCCGAGACTTGTCCGAATCGGGATTGCTCGCGACCGCCCGTCGAGGCGGACGGGGCAAAGATTTGCGAGGTCAAGGATTTGAACGAGAGAGCAGGAAGGACCGCGAAGCGATGAGCATGGCAACCGCGACCGGCGCGGCGACCACCCCGACTGCCGCCCCCCGTGACCAGCCAAACGCCCTTGCCGACCGGAAGGCGCTTGGGTTGGTCAAGCCTTATCTGGGCATGGTGGCCTGGCCCACGGTGTTCCTCGCCATCGGCATCGTGGCTGCCTTCGCGCTGGTCACCGCGCTCGCCACCATGGGTGTCATCCCGCTCTGGCTCGGGATGATCTTCAACAGCCTCATCCTCTATGCCGACCAGACGCCCCTGCACGAGGCCTGTCACGGCAACATCGCCGGCAAGGACTCCAAATGGCTATGGATGAACCATCTCGTCGGCTACGTTTGCGGGGCGCTGCTGCTGCATGAGTACAAGGCCTTCCGCTACATGCATCTCGCCCATCACCGCGACACCAACAATCCGGACATCGACCCGGACCATTGGGTGGCGGTCGAGAACCCCTTCCTGGTGCTGTTCCGCTGCTCCACCATCGTGTTCTGGTACCACCAGTATTTCTGGAAACACATCGCCTTCCACGCGCACATTCCGGGCATGCGGCCGCTCACAATCCACATTGCCGCCATGTACGCGGTCTTGTACTCGGTCGCCTTGGGGCTGTCGGTGCTCGGCTGGTGGCGCGAGGTGCTGATGCTGTGGATCGTGCCGCACTTCATCGCCTCGGCGATGATCATCTATTTCTTCGCCTACCTCACCCACATGCCGCATGAGGTGCATGAGCGCTATCGCGACACCAATGTGTTCTGGGTGAAGGGCAAGATCATGGAGCCGGTGGTGAACTGGCTCTACATGTTCCAGAACTTCCACCTGATCCACCACCTCTTCCCGCGCGTGCCCTTCTATCTCTATCCGAAGGCATTCCGGCAGCTGAAGCCGGTGCTCGATCAGGAGCGCGCCCACATCTACGAATTTGGGCATTAGCGCCGCCAGCCAAGCATCCTTTCCCTTCACCTCGTCATTGCTGGATCAAGTCCGGGCATGACGGAGGAGAGGCTGTGCAGTCCAGTCAATGCAGCCGGAGCTCACCCTGCACGAAGTTGAACTCCGTCGGCGCGATCAGCCGCCGGTGCGCCACGCAGATGCGATAGAGCGCGCCGTCGAGATTGGCCGCCCAGAAATCGAGGAAGTCGGTGAGCTTGGGAAAGCGCGGCGCCACATCGTAATCCTGCCAGATATAGCTCTGTAGGAGACGCGGATGGTCGGGCAGGCGGTAAAGGATCTCGGCGGTGGTGAGTGAGAAGCCTTCGAGCTGGCGAAGGAGGGCTGTGTCCGTCATGTCGACCCCTGCTTGGTCGGTCTTTTCCACTTCATAAGACTTAATAAGTCTTAACGGCGCACCACGCTTGCGTCCAGCAAGAATTCCGAATTGAATCAGCATCTTGGCAGCAGATCAGCAGGGCTGCTAGTGGTTTTGGCACTCTTCCCTTGAAAGTGCTAACAGCCTGCTTTACATAACCTGCAAGCAGGCAGTTCCGCGATAGGACCCTGCCTGGAGTTGAAACGAACTTAGGAGGTTTGACCCATGAAGTTTCGTCCGTTGCATGATCGGATCGTGGTCCGCCGCATCGAGGATGACGAGAGAACCAAGGGCGGCATCATCATTCCCGACACCGCCAAGGAGAAGCCGCAACAGGGCGAGGTCGTCGCCGTAGGGCCAGGCGCCCGTGACGAGAAAGGCGTGGTTCAGCCGCTCGACGTCAAGGCCGGCGACCGCGTGCTATTCGGCAAATGGTCCGGCAGCGAGGTCAAGATCGACGGCGAGGAGCTCCTCATCATGAAGGAGAGCGACATCCTCGGCGTGCTGGAAGGCAAAGCTGACGCGAAGAAGAAGGCCGCTTGAGCAATTCCGTCGTCCTGAGGTGGCCGCGCCAAGCGCGGCCCTTAAAAGGACGACTTCCCAATTAGAGCCGCCATCCTTCGAGGCCCTTAGCTCCGCTCGGGCACCTCAGGATGACGAAACCCAGTCGATGGAGAATAAAGACATGGCTGCCAAGGAAGTTAAATTTGGCCAAGACGCCCGCGAGCGCATGCTGCACGGCGTCGACGTGTTGGCCAACGCGGTGAAGGTAACGCTCGGGCCCAAGGGCCGCAACGTCGTGCTGGAGAAATCCTTCGGCGCGCCGCGCATCACCAAGGACGGCGTGACCGTCGCCAAGGAGATCGAGCTCGAGGACAAGTTCGAGAATATGGGCGCCCAGATGGTGCGCGAGGTGGCATCGAAGACCTCCGACACCGCCGGTGACGGCACCACCACCGCCACCCTGCTGGCGCAGGCCATCGTCAAGGAAGGCGCCAAGTCGGTAGCCGCCGGCTCCAACCCCATGGACCTGAAGCGCGGCGTCGACCTTGCGGTCAGCGCCGTGATCGCCGAGCTGAAGAAGAAGGCGAAGAAGGTCACCTCCAGCGAGGAGATCGCGCAAGTCGGCACCATCTCCGCCAATGGCGATCAGGAGATCGGCCGCATCCTCGCCGAGGCCATGCAGAAGGTCGGCAATGACGGCGTCATCACCGTGGAGGAGGCCAAGTCCTTCGAGACCGAGCTCGAAGTGGTCGAGGGCATGCAGTTCGACCGCGGTTATATTTCCCCCTATTTCATCACCGACGCCGACAAGATGCGGGTGGAGCTGGAGAGCCCCTACATCCTCATCTATGAGAAGAAACTCTCCAACATGCAGTCTCTCCTGCCCCTGCTCGAGGCAGTGGTCCAGTCGGGCAAGCCGATCCTGCTGATCGCCGAGGACGTCGAGGGCGAGGCGCTTGCCACGCTGGTGGTCAACAAGCTGCGTGGCGGATTGAAGGTCGCGGCCGTGAAGGCCCCGGGCTTCGGCGACCGGCGCAAGGCCATGCTGCAGGACATTGCCGTCCTGACCGGCGGTCAGGTGATCTCCGAGGACCTCGGCATCAAGCTCGAGAACGTCACCCTCGACATGCTCGGCGGCGCCAAGAAGGTGGTCATCACCAAGGACGACACCACCATCGTCGACGGCGCCGGCAAGAAGGAAGACATCAAGGCCCGCGTCGCCCAGATCAAGGCCCAGATCGAGGACACCACGTCGGACTACGACAAGGAGAAGCTNNAAGCTCGCCGGCGGCGTTGCCGTGATCAAGGTCGGCGGTGTCACCGAGATGGAGGTGAAGGAGAAGAAGGATCGCGTCGACGATGCACTGAACGCGACCCGCGCGGCGGTGGAGGAAGGCATTCTCCCTGGCGGCGGCGTGGCGCTCATCCGCACCCGAACCGTGCTCGACTCGTTGAAGCCCGCCAATGAGGACCAGAAGGTCGGCATCAACATCATTCGGCGCGCTCTACAGGCCCCCGCCCGGCAAATCGCCGAGAATGCGGGCGAGGACGGCGCCGTGGTTGTCGGCAAGATCCTCGACAATAGCGATTATGCTTTCGGCTACAACGCAGCGTCCGGCGAATATGGCGACCTCGTCAAGCAGGGCGTCATCGACCCGGCCAAGGTCGTGCGCACGGCGCTGCAGGATGCCGCTTCCGTGGCCGGCCTTCTCATCACCACCGAGGCGATGGTGGCCGAGAAGCCCCGAAAGAATGCCCCGCCGATGCCAGGTGGCGGCGGCATGGGCGGCATGGACTTCTAGGGTCCATTCGCACCAACAGTTGCTTTACCTGAATTGGAGCCGCGCCGATCGAGGCGCGGCTCTTTTGTTTTGCCAAGCCCACCCGCCGGCGCCACCATCTCGTCATGGCGAAGGCGCCCACCAAATCCGGACATGTGCGCGTCGGCATCGGCGGCTGGACCTATCCGCCGTGGCGGGGGACGTTCTATCCAAGGGTCTCCCCCAAGCTCAAGAGCTCGGCTATGCCGGCACCAAGCTCACCTCCATTGAAATTTTTGAGGGCTCAGCGAAATGCTAACTGCCTAGACAACAAGGCGTTTCCGAGTTCAGGCGCTGGACGCTTTAAAACCGCTTTAGAAACATCGCGGGTTCATTGTCCTATTTAATTGGGCCGTAGGGATTGAAAATCATTGTCCGCATTTTTATAATCCTGGGGATCGCGGAAATCCGTCAGCGCACTAGCGCAGGAGACCGAAAGCGAGGTTTTGCACTCGTGGAGGTCTCATGGCAGCGAAATTCCCTTCAATCAAATTGGTGCGGCAACCCGAGGTCTGTGAGGCACTCGGCATTGTTCGCATAACGCTTGACCGCTGGGTGCGAGGTGGGGCGTTCCCAGCGCCGATCCGCATCTCCGAGAAGACCTACGCTTGGCGCCTGGCCGACGTCGAGGCCTGGATCGCGCAACGCTCGCGCTCGAGGAAGAGACGCAAGCCGCGCGGTTCACTCATGCAAGGCGACGAGCTTGTAGTCATGTCCCCAAAGCTGACGAAGGGGAGGACGGCTCATGCTTGAGCGCCCGATTAGGGGGCCTCGGTCACCCGTCCGATCCGGGCTCGCTGCCCCTCGGGGCTGTTATGGGACCGGCGACGGCCTCAGCGGCTCTCCGGGCCTTGGGACGGGGCTGGAGAAAGCCCACAGCGAACATGGGAGAAGGCCCGACGATGCGGATGCCCAACAATTGTTGGGCACCCACATGGGCGTGAGCCGCTTATGTTGAGATAAGAAGAACCCCGCCGGTTATGGAGCGGCGGGGCCTTCAATTTGGTGCAATGGTGGTGAAACAATTGCAATGAGGCAAATAACAGCACCTCCCGACAATTGCAATCCCCGTTGCGCCCTGCATCATAGCCAGCGCACTGAGCGCTCCGGGCCGAGGGGCTATCCAGGCCATCGTCGGATCCCCGGATCAACCGCCGGAGGGCACCGGCATCAGCAAAGCTGGGCGAGATCGGTCCCATCCCGACTTATAGCCCGCATGGAGAGGGTTTGGGGAGCGCGAATGCTTCATCCCTCATGGCCCGGCGATTGCCAGAAGCTTGCCGGATCACCAACCGCGACACACTCAAAGAGCGCAGGGGCAACACGGTCGCCTGTCCCACTGAGCAGCCACTAGGCTGTCATTGATCGCTCTGACTTCTGGATGCGTGACGGCCGAGGGGTCATAGCGCTGTGGTCCTAAGCAGGACCACATGCGATCAAACCTCAGGATCATGGTTGGTTGCATAGACAATGTCATTGCAGGTCCTGGGCAGAGGTACAGCTAGACATGGGCAGAGGTACAGTTGGGGTAGATAGAGAGAATGGTGGTGATACGTCGGACAGAGGTGGGTTTTGAAATGACAAGTTAGGTTTGGTTGCAATGACAGAGCACCGCCCTTCCACCCATAACGTAATTAGGACACTTGTGCTCCTGCATCCCACCATCTCAACGGACGAATTGCAGCATGAGCTGCACGGTTTGGGTATCAACCTGTCCAAATTTGCGGTTGGCCAATTCAAACGCTCCTTCCTGGACGTTCTCCGTTTGCTCCGAGGATTTGACCTCCTCAGGGACAAACAGCCTCGTGTTCCCGCTTGGTTGAAGCAGCACCGACGAGAACGGCTCAAATTTGAGACAGTCCCCGAGGCACGGAGGCAACAACCGCGCGAAGAGCCACAACCAAAGCGGTTCAAGCCGTGGAAATCGACGTACAAGAAATGGCACTTTCCTGGCTAGATGCCAGTTTGCTGCTCTCCCCATCCCTCGCTGCAAAATTGTTTAGTGAGACAAAAGTAGTAGGACTATGAATTCAGGTTGTTCCGTGCTTCCAGGGGCGGATGTTAATGCCAGTTCCCGACTATCAATCCCTAATGCTGCCCGTCCTCAAACTTGCGGCGCAAGGCGAAACGCGCGTGCCGGACACTGAGGAGAAGCTAGCGAGTGAGTTTGGATTGACCCCGGAGGAGCGTGACCAGCTCCTGCCCAGCGGACGCCAAAGGGTGCTTCACAACCGCATCCATTGGGCAAAGTTTTACATGGTGAGGGCTGGTCTAATTGATCAGCCTCGACGTGGGCGGTTTGTGGCAAGCCAGGAGGGGCGCGCCCTGCTCGCTCGAAATCCGGAAAAGATCAACGTCGATCTGCTGCTGGAATACCCTTCATTCTGCGAATGGTATCGCGGCGACAATGTCAACGACGCAGGGACAGGAGTGGCCGATCAAGAAGGAACTTCCGTTGGCCCACCGGCGCCCAAAACTCCGGAGGAACAGATAGAGAGCGCCCACTTAGCACTCCACGCGGCATTACGTGAGGAGCTCCTGCAACGCATGTTCCAGAATAGCTCCGGCTTTTTTGAGCAAGTAATCGTGGAGCTTTTAGTTGCGATGGGCTACGGCGGCTCCCTTCGCAATGCGGCGGCTCAACTTGGACGTTCAGGCGACGGCGGTGTTGATGGGGTAATCAACGAAGACCGGCTAGGCCTTGATCGCGTGTACGTGCAGGCCAAACGTTACGCGACGACACATTCGGTTGGCCGTCCGGATGTTCAGGGCTTCGTTGGCAGCCTTGTCGGGCTTGGCGCAACGAAAGGAGTGTTCGTGACAACTTCATCCTTTAGCCACCAGGCGCTTGAATTCGTGCGACACCTTTCTCAGCGCGTCATTCTGATCGATGGGCAAAGGCTTGCTGACCTCATGATCGAGCACAATGTAGGCGTGCGGCTCAATCGGGCGATTGAGTTCAAGCGTCTCGATGAGGATTTTTTTGCTCAGGACGACTGAAACATGAAGGACTTCGTCACTGCTTTACGTTCAGGAACAATAGCGCCCATCCCGGAAAGGCCCCCATCACGGGTGAGAACCTGTATTCGTTCTATTCGGACATAACGCAGATAGTACACAAAAATCCCAAGTTCGCTTTGCCTCTCTGAAGGCCGTCTCCATCTCGAGGGATGGACAGATTGCTGCCCAGCCGCCCATCATCCCGTGCCCGATCCCCATTCTTGGAGAGAGCACATGCAGGAAAGGGCGACGCCGGTACCGATATGCCCGCCAAGAGAAGTCATCTATCTCAATCTCAATCTCGGCCCCCACATCATCTACGTCGATGTTCGGAACGACCCCAGGCCAACCCATTTGCGTTCTATGTGCCGTCAGATCCCGAAAGGATCAGGCGCATGGCGCGTCACGGACACATTCAAGAAGCAAGGGAACGGGCACAGCTTGAACGGCTCAGCCTCACTGGCACGGCAAGAATGGAGAAGCGCAATCGCTGAACGTCTCCGTGCCCTCGGCCTATTAGAGAGACAAGTCGCGGCGCACATCGCCAACATCCCCATCTGCAAGCCACCCAAACGAACCTACCCGTTCGAGACTGACGCCGAGGCCGACGCCTGGCTCACATTCTGACCGCCCGAGGCCCCCATGTCATGTCCCTGAGAGCCTCTTGTCATATCGCAGGTCCCATTACAGCCCAGGACCGTTCCCGCCCCGGAACGGACGTCCTACCGGGGCTGTGAAACAACAAAAGGCCCCGCCGACTGGAACGGCAGGGCCTTCGGTTTGGTGAACCACGTTGTGTGTGCAATCCGAAAGCCTTGTTGGGCACGAATTGCGGAAGAGACATTTTGGAGATCACTCGGGCAATTGCAATCCCCAGCGATCAGGAGTTTCAAAGCTCAACGCCTCTTAGGTCCGAAGCCTCCACCAACCAACTTGTCTCTCTCAGCCTGCTTCTTGGCTGTTTCCTTTGCGGCCTTCCGAAGCCACACAGCGTCAAGCTCCTCAATCCTTTTGCGGCCAACTGGGTCCTTGACGAAGCGAATGAAATTTAGAGGCCTCGGACCAAGTTCGCGAGGCATGGTCGTCCGGAACGAAATGAAGATTTCCTTGGGCGGCTTCTTCCATTTCGGAGGACGGTTCACAAGCACCTGATCTGGGAAGTCAACTGGGAGAGCAAAGCGGCAAGTGAAGATGTCGGCCGCAAGACGCTCAGCCTGCTCAGGGTCAAGCCAAGCCTCAAATACCCTGTCCTCATTTTCGAGGGTCAGGCAAACACGGCCCTTGCCCTTGCCCTTCCTTACCGTCACCTGTTTGAGCCGCTTCATAGCTGGCCCTTGCCCTCAGCCAAAAACCTATCTAGCACCTCGAGGCTGCGATGACCGGAAAGGGCATCATCGTCGAAACTAGCCACAGGCTGGCCCTCGATGTAATTCATTTCCCTTGGCCCGGCAAAGGCCTTCATGGACCAACGATGACGTGCAGCGTGCAAGCTACTCCCAACATAGAGCACAAGGATCCCATTGAGGTTGTACCCGTGGCTGCATCACCCGAAAGCACTGTCCAGTGATAGAGTTTCGCCGCCGCAATAACTCGGATCTTCGACGATATGGCTTGCAGGCGATCCACGCTGGTTGGACAAAGCTCAATCAGTGCCCCAGCAACGTTCTCAAACTCATCGTTCTCTTCGACATATTGAGGGTCAATACCGCGCAGCTGCTTGTACTCGGCGCCGTCCAGGTCTCGTAGTTCGTGGAGCGTGGCCCGAATAAACCGGAGTTGGCCAGCTGCTACTGCGGCGAAAAAGATTGGCCGAAGCGGATTTCCTGCTGGCGCGCAACAGCACAGGCAGGCTTCACAGTCAGGAACGTATACGGTCCCATTATCCAGAGGCATCGAGAGCCTCGGGAAAACGCTTTCTCGCAGCGATCTCTGTCTGCTCTAGCCATTTGGGTTTAAGTCGGGTGAACCGATAAACGTCGATCTTGGAGAGCAGATTGTTTCTTACTGCCTCACCGATGACGATGGGCAAAAGATAACCGTAACGCGCTATGTGCCTTGTAACGACAGACGCACGGCGTATTTCTTGTTCGTCCTGTGGTTCATCCTCCGGGCTAGGGAGATTTCGACCCCGCATTCGGGCGAGCCAAGCTCCGTAGAAATCATTTATTAGTCCCAGCTCCGCTATTCGAATTGCCGTCGCTTGCTTGCTGATTTTGAACCTGTCGGAAAGCGAACTCACGAGAGTGAGGTAATCGTCACCAGCTTCTTGTAGTGCCTTCACAAACTCGGTTCGAAAAACGTCAGCAGGCATGATGACGTTTACTGTCACCTGATTACAAAACCGCTCGAGATTGTTTGTTAGGATGAAAGGATCCGAAACGCCCTCGGCTCTCAAGAGCGCGTGCACCAATTCATGGACCAGCGTGAAATTTTTAGTTTTGACCGTCTGTCCCCACGTGTTGATGAATATGAAAGGAGAGCTACTGCCCTTGGCTAGGCAGAAGCCCCGGAATGTCTCGTCCTTCACGCTTTCACATAGAACGGGGACGCCAAGCTGCTCTATCCTGGCCCGCAAATAGCGGAACGTCGTCAGTGGACCTTCGATGCTCTTGATCTTGGAAAAATCGAGAAGGTGGGAGACCGCGTCCGTGGCTGCCTGCACGCTGGTGTCGAGGGAAATACGAGGCGTGGCTTTCGGTTCCCTGCTGGGGGCGAGCTCAGAAAGCAAACTCCTGATCTGATGCGCTTGCTCTACGCGCCATGCTCCGCGTCTGCCGATTTTTGCCGGAGCATTGTTGGGAGTGCGAAAGTCGGGTAAGGGGACGGGAAGCGTCAGCTGCTTTGTGAAAAACACCTCCCTTGGAACGACATAGGCATCAGCGAGCTCCTTGAGCTCACCTGCCTTCGCGGGTTCACCTCCCTCTAATTCACGAAGCCTCTTTAGAGAAATTCGCGTCAGAGCAGCCGCGTCTTCGATGGTGAGTGCGCGGCTTTCCCTTGCCGATACAAGGGAACGCGGATTAGGAGTGTATTTCATGAGAAAAGCGCGTTGAGCTGGACTATGGACTGCCCGAAACTAGCCGATTTCAACAGTGTTATGCAGATCGGCTTTGCCATGAGTTTTGCGTTCTCAATCCTACGCGATTTTGTCTTGCGCGAGAGCAGCGAAAAGGATCGACGTCTAGGATCCTTATTGCAGCTGGCCGTCACCATCCCTGATCCACAACGCAAACAAGAGTTCTTATCGGAGGCAAAAGGAATAAGGTCGCAAATCAGAATTGTTGATAAATCCCTGGAGCACCTCGGCACGATTTTCCTATTGCTATTAATTTCGAGTGCTTCTGCCTGCCTGCTGTTCCTCATAATTGCCGGCTTCAGCTCACGTGTTTGCGAACCTACCGTGAATATCATACTCGCCTTGGTACTATGCCTTGCACCTTCGCCTGTTCTTTTCAGCATTTTCTACATCGTGGTCACAGGCCGGTATAGGGACGTACAGGGGCGAATGGCTGCCATGGCAGCCGACTACCTCAACATCCAAATATGATTTAGCGAAGTCCATCCCAAGCCCAAAGCCCAAACAAGCAGGTTTAAGTTCAGCAGGACATGCTGCGGAGATGCATGCCCCCTGCATGGCCAAATCTCGCGGTTGTTTTCACACCTAGTGAGAGACAGGCAGAGCGCAATCCCTTCCCCAGGAAGGGCAAGGCAAAACCTTCTACCTGATCCTGTAGACCTCCTGCAAATTGCAGGGGATGAAAACGCACAATCAACGCGGGCTCAAAAGGGCCAGGAACAAGGCCACTCAAAGCACCAAGCTGTACGGCAAACAGCTTTGCGGAAGGAGCAAGATCACCAACGGTAGCACGCTGTTGCCGTCAATTGATGGTCGCTCCATCTGGGCCAGGCGCCTCCGTGACCTGATCAGCCTGCACACCTCTGACCTCGGTGGCCTGGACAACCTCAGTCAGGCCGAACTCAGCCTGATCCGCAGGGCCGCAACCCTGACGGTTGAGCTTGAGCACCTCGAGATGCGGTTCGCACTGGCGGAGGACGGTGCCGAGGAGGGCCAGCTCAAGACGTACCAAATGACGGTCAACACCCTGAGGCGCACGCTTGAAGCACTGGGCTTGAAGAGACGAGCCAGAGACATCACGCCGAGCTTGGCCGAGTACACGCGGATCAAGGCGCGTGAGAAGGCTGAGGCTGTGGAGGCAGAGGCCACATGAGTACCCGGGGTATTCGACGAAGGCTGGAAATTCAGGAGAGGGTGGGGAGGCAAGCATGCACAGCAGGTTGTTGGTTGGAACGGGGGGTGGTCGATTTGGAAGGCAGGATGAGTGTTCTGAAAAATTTCTTAGAACCCAGGATGCGCAAGGGACATGAGTGCCACCGCCACTGACCTGTTGACCTTTGTCCGGGATATGGAACGTCAGCAAGTCTCTCCATTCAAATACGAGGATAAGCGTCTATGGGCTTTGGGATGCAGCATGCGGGAGGCTGCTCTTGCGGACGACGTTGTATCCGTTGCTGAGCACATCCGAGTGACACGCCTCGAACGGCTGTGGCGCATTGAGAATTGGCTGATGTTCCGCGAGCAGCGGCATCCGAAGATCGAGGCCTGGCTTCACACCCTGCTTGTTGAGATTGGGTGGCGGAGACCACTCCAAAATTCCGGAGTGGTCTCATGACCACGTTCATTCCTATCGATGCCGCTTTACAGGACCCAAAGCTTTTGGGTGCTGCTCTTGGTCCCACCGAAACTTGGGGGACATGGCTGACGGCCTTGAAGGCTGGCTTCGGCCTCCCATTGTCTCCCGACGAACGGAAGACCTTCGAGGAGATTGCCGGTTCAAGAGAGCCACCTACGCACAAGGTTGAGCAGTTGTGGGCGATTGCAGGGCGCGGTTCCGGCAAGAGCCGCATAGCCGCCGCTACCGCGGTCTATGTCGCGTGCTTTGCTCAGCACGATCTCGACCCTGGCGAAATTGGTTACGTGCTCGTGATCGCGGCATCGAGGGATCAGGCCAACGCGGTGTTTAGCTACGCCGAGGCGTTCCTTCGCTCATCCCCCATCCTGCGAAAAATGGTTGAGGCCGAGACGGCCAACGAGATCAGGCTGACCAACGGCGTAACCATTGCGGTCCACACGAATTCGTTCAGGTTGCTCCGTGGCCGGACGTTGCTGGCTTGCATTTTTGACGAAGCCGCTTATTGGCGCGACGACACCTCGGCCAATCCCGATATAGAGGTCTACCGCGCGGTGCGGCCGTCTCTCGCCCGTACGGGTGGGATGCTGATTGGCATTAGCAGCCCCTATCGTCGCTCCGGCCTCCTCTATGCCAAGTACAAGGATTTCTACGCCGCCAGCGATGACACGGTGCTTGTCGTTCAGGGCGCAACGGCTGTCTTCAACCCGACGATCAGCAAAGCCACCATCGCCAAAGAAATGCTGGACGATCCCGAGGCAGCCCGCTCGGAGTGGGGTGCCGAGTTTCGCACCGACGTCACGGCGCTGCTGGACGATGCGGTCATTGAAGCCGCGATCGACAATGCGCGCCCGCTTGAACTGCCCCCGCGTCCCGACCGGCGCTACTTCGCTTTCACCGATGCAAGCGCGGGACGCCACGATGCCTTCACGCTTTGCATCGGTCACCTTGAGGGCGAGAGCTGGGTTGCTGATGTTGTTCGTGGGCGGTTGGCTCCATTTGAGCCACGCTCGGTAGCGCACGAATATGCAACGCTCGCGCAGTCCTACCACTGCCGCAAAATCGTAGGCGATGCTTTTGCGGGGGAATGGGTGAGCGCCGCGTTCCGTGACGCTGGCATCCAGTACGAGACGAGCCCGCTGGTCAAGTCGCAGTTGTATTTGGAAGCGTTACCCAGCTTCAATCGTGGTGCCGTCGCGATCCCGAACCACGACAGGCTCTTGCGCGAACTACGTGGCCTGGAGCGCCGTGTCCACCGCTCGGGCAAAGATAGCGTCGATCACCCTGCACACGGTTCCGATGACTTCGCCAACGCCGTTTGCGGCGCGCTCTACATCTCGGTGCACGATCAGCGCAAGAAGAAAATGAAAGTGGGCACCATCGATGTGCATGGCTTCGTCCATTGGCACGACGCGGAGCGAGAGCACTCGCGTGTCAGGGTGGCTCACGTAAGCGAGGCCGAGTGGCTCAAACAGAAGGAGAGCATCTGACATGGACGACAAGACATTTTCCGATCTCACAATCAAGGCGATGATCTGCCCAAAGCAGGCGAGCTGGCCCGCGCCGGAACATTCGCATTGGCAACGACTGCACGAGGCCGCTGATACCGCGCGGCAGTCTGTGTCCACTGCCTACTCCCTGATGGCAACGATCGACGCCGACGCCAGCCTTTCTAAGGAGGGCAGGGCGCAGCATCGTCAGACCATTGCGAAGCAGGCGCTTGCCGAGATCGAGAAGTCGAAGGCGCTAATTAAAGCGCGTGACGCGGTGGGCGTGTGTCAACAGCAGTGGGCCAAGAAGGTTGGCGAGAGCATCAAGCCCGCCTCGGACATTCACACGGCGACCGTGGCAGCACAGATCCGCGACCGCATAGCTGCCATGCAGGGCAGCGCTAGAATGGGCTGGCTAGAAAAGCATTCCAGCGATCCCACCATTGCCTCGGCCATTCTGACGGCACCCCTAGTACTGTCTGGTCTCACCGATGTCGAGCTCGCATTGGTCAAGGCCAAGGCCGAGCGAGCAGCGCTTTCTCCCGAGGTTGCTGAAGCCAAGGACGCTGCTGAGAAGGCCCTCGATCAGGCTGAGCGCGGCTGGCGACAGGCAATCAATGCCATTGGCGCAAGGGCAGGGCTGAGCAAAGGCGCTGACGGTACCTGGAGCGAGGCCGCCCATTACGATTGATTTCATTGGATTATTTCTAGCTTTTTTAGATTGACCCCCGACCTGACACCGACGATCTAGACTGCCCGCTCTCAAGCCGACCGGCAGGCGCAGCGCGGAATGATGCGGCCCGCGCGCTTGGCGATGGGTTGAGCCGCTGCAATTCCCGGCAGGTACGGCCCCCGTCTAGTCCACCATCAGAACTTCAGTGCCGGGGTCAGCTACTAAGGGCCCGGAGGGGTTCATGAGGTAGCCGCGCGCTCCCAAGCATGATGTAAAGACGGGGCGGCTAACGACCATTCTGCTAATGGATTGCCCTGAACCTTGATATACGGCCGCGGCTGATCGATTTTGCTGCGCTTGCTGAATGCAGGCGAACCGGTCTTGCATGAAGGTTTGTTGGTTTGCTCCCATTTTTGAAAAGCGCGCCGGAGGGGGCGGCGGGTGAGCGCAGCCGCTCAGCAGCATTGCACAAGTAGCAGTTAAGAACCCCAACGCGACGCAAAGCCCGCGCATGGCTAACTTCCCCCAAAGCCGCAAACCAACCTAGTATGCTACCATTGCGCGAGCAAGCGCGTCAGACCCCCAAGGGTTCTCCGGGGCGGACGCCATGCGGGTTCACGAGGGGGCGAAACATGACAGGCTCCGCATCGCGCGTAAGCCGTGGCTTCCACCGGCTTGGGCTTTTATTGGCGGCTATCCCATTGGTGGTCGGAGTGTGCTTCATCGGCTACTTGGTCTGGGACACATTTTGGAGCGCACGGGACACCTATGACAAAATGGCGGCGGAGGCCTGCGCCAAAGCAAAGTTTGCGACGATGCGGAACCTGCCTCCTCCCCAACAGGATTTAACCGACCAACTCCCGCCATATGCCAAGTCACTCTCTGATTATCTGATCAGCTACGATCTCAAGGAGCTCGGCTGCTCCGACGTATATCGCTTGGTCTCCAAGTCCGAGATAATGACGGCAAGCGATGAAGGACACGTCGGCTCCTTTTGGGACTACTATGCCAGCAGCCTTCCGCAACTCGTCAGCTGGGTTTTCCTAAGGGCGTTTGCAGTCAGCGTGGCCGTCTATGGCGTGGTCCGCGCGATAGGCTGGGTAGCTTTATTAGTTAGGGGCAAGCCGAGGGCGAGACCCGGTCGCCGAGAAGGCAATTCATTTTCGGTCGAGCCTCTCGACTGCCACGACCAACGCGAATAGCTGAACAATTACGATGGCCAGCTCGATCTCCATTATCATCGGTCCGTCTAGCGTCATCGCCGAAGCCTCCCACCCCTGATTGAAGTTTCAAACGCCCCAAGGAACCCGCCAAGGATCAGTCGGATCGTCACTGTCCGGGAATTGGTCCTTTCGGCGTTGTAGCTCGCGCCACACAAACTCGGGCACTATGTAAACGAAATTCAGTAGAGTGGCGATCTGAGCTGGCCTTGCGACCAGCTGCTTGGCAATTAGAGTGTTGGCGTAGCCCCCGGTCTCAGTCGCAACGAAGCTGCGTTCGTTGGTTGCGAGCAGCCGGCCGAAGATCTCCTTCTCCTTGAGCGATAGCGTCTCAAGGTGGCGCAGAATGTAGCGGCGCTGCCTGCGGACGTTCCAGACCTCACGCAAATACCCGGCAAGGGCCTGAAGGCCTCTGAACGTGGCCGCGATAAGGTCAAAGAGCGCTACGGCTCCGAACCCTATCGTGGCCAAGCCGGTTGCCGTGAGCAGCAGGGCTGGGATTTCGAATGGCAATAAGGCTTTGCTGCGGAGAACAAAAACCGCCACGCCTCCTGCGGCGATGGCGGCAGCACGCCAAGAGCTGACTTTGAAAGCTGACGCCAGCCAGCCCCACCACTCAGTCATCCGCTCGACCGCCTCGACTGCTGCCCCGCCCTGGCGCAAGGGTCACTTCGGCTTCCACTCCCGTGCCTGCCTTTGCGCCTCGGCTAGCTGCTCTGGCGTCATCTTGGAAGCGACGAAGTCACGCGCCTTAGCCGCCCTGTCCTGGTCCTTTGCCTCTGAATACCGCGCAGCTGCAAGATTGAACCACATATGCGCCTGCACATAGTCCTGCGGGACGCCTTGGCCCATTAGGTACATGCTGCCGAGATTGACCTGGGCGTCGGCGTCGCCCTGCTCGGCGGCGAGGCGATACCACTTCACCGCCTCCGCATAGTCCTGCGGGACGCCGTGGCCAATCTCATGCATGGAGCCAAGATTGGACTGTGCAAAGGCATTGCCCTGTTCGGCAGCGAGGCGATACCACTTCACCGCCTCCGCATAGTCCTGCGGGACGCCTTCGCCATTAACGTAAGAGGCGCCGAGATCGTTTTGGGCTTGGGCATTGCCCTGCTCGGCAGCGAGGCGGTACCACTTCACCGCCTCGGCATGGTCCTGCGGGACGCCTTCGCCCTTGGCGTACAGGAAGCCGAGATCGTGCTGGGCGGAGGCGTTGCCCTGTTCGGCAGCGAGGCGGTACCACTTCACCGCCTCGGCATGGTCCTGCGGGACGCCTTCGCCCTTGGCGTACAGGAAGCCGAGATTGAACTGGGCGTCGGCGTCGCCCTGCTCGGCCAGCGGTCGTAACAACCGCAGCGCCGCCGCATAGTCGCCGCGCTCGTGAGCGGCAGAGGCATCCTCAAATGGCCCAGCCACCGCTCCGCCCGTCAACATCAAGGCGAGAACTACACCGGCCAGGATACGCTTCAGCATGGCGGAGGACCCTCTATCCCAACACCCTGCCTCTCAGAGGCCATATAGAGCAAGGGACCCTTGGGTCGTTGCCTCCACTCTTTTAAGGGAGGCGGCGATCATCTTGGTCATCGAGGGTGCGCGGGCCTTCGCATGTGTAGATCAGCATGGGCGACATTCTAGGCGAGGTCGTCATTGGAGCAAGCGCGGCGTGCTTCGCTCTCGGCGGGTTCTTCCCCGCAGGATGTCTTTGCAGGGGCGGAAGCCTTTTAGGGGCTGTATGGGGTAGGGGTAGGACCTTAGCCCTCTCCCGGGACATGTGACAGGGCTCCCCAGGGCTCAAAAACGATTTTGACCGCCCCAGACCCCATCTCATGTCCGATCCGGCCCGTACATCGGGGGAGCCCCTGTCAGTGCCCCGAGGTGCTGAAGCGCCTCAAACGACATGTGACCGAGGCCACCACGGCTCAGGGAGGGGGGTTGACCCGGGACCGCATGTTCGCTATTCGTTCTCCATACTTTATGGAGTTCAAGACAATGCCTAATGATAAGACGCGGAACGCTTTAGCAGTGGGTGGAGCACTCGCCCTTGGCCTCACCTTTGTGAGCTTGGGATCGGATGTCGCCTGCCACATGCACAGCCCGGTGTGCGACTACTCATCCCTGGGCGTCCGCATCACCGCGACGACGAGCACGGCCGTGGTGCCACAGACCCCGGCCGTCGTCACCATGTCGAGCTAGGTCATTGCCCTGCTGATAATCGCGATTATCAGCGCATGCCGGGAAGCGAACGACCTTCGCTTCGTCGGGGTGAAATATCCGATCAAACTCCGCCGGGGACAGCACGAGGCGACGTGATCGGGGCACATCGGCGCGGACACCACGCCGCCCCTCGATACGGCGAGTGTGCTTCTTATGCCAACTTCAGCCATGCCACGATCAGACCGCCAACTACGGCCCCAATGACGCCGATGACGAAGAACTGGAAGGTCCTGTCCCGCCACTCTGCTGCCGTTTGACCAAGCTCCGCTGACTTCCCGATCTCGACAGTCAGTCGCGGGTACATCCTCTTGATGCTGTAGGTCGCTAGCCAGGCAATCGCAAGTATCTCAACACCGGCGAGACTGACCCACAGACCCTGTAACTGCTGGTTCGCGAACGGAGTGAACTCGGTTTGCAAAGTCAGCAACAAAAGGTACAGCACGAGGAGCAAGACGCCCTTGACGAATAAGAGGACCTTGGAGTCCCACAACTCCCTAACCCACGAGAATGACTGGACCTGCCCATCTATCAAGTCTTCAAGTGCGGCCCGAACTCTCACGCAGTCATCCTTCGTTCCGCTCACCCTTAGCTCAACGGCCTTGCTTGTGATCGCTAGGGTGAGTGCCTTCGTCGGATTTGTGTCCGTTTGAGCTCCCTCTATCTTGACGTCGTTGATCAGCTTGCTCTTGAGATAGATGTCATCGAGTATCTCCTGCGGGTTCGCGCCCTGGATGCTGCTGTTGTCCGTGAGCATGATGGACAGGTCGGGTCGCTTCCCCAGGAACTGCTGCGCCGCGTTCCAACACTCGAGAATGGCCTCCTTGTCGAACAAGTAGCAGCGCGATTTCTTGATTAAGGAAGAATAGCTTGCCATGGCATCCCCCAGGGGCCTGGCGCAACCTTTAGCGAGAAACGCTGCTCTCTGGAAGGGTGTCCCGTTATCCCCGGCTCATCGCAGCGCCGTCACGCCCTCGGGCACGACCAGGCCCTCGACATGACCGGCCCATTTCTCCATCGCCTCGCTCTTCTCGTCCCGGTACTCCCAGTGATCGTAGTCCTTGCCCGATCCTCGAGTTGGAGCGTGATCGAGCAATAGATCGCGCACATGCGGTGGCACTCGAAGCTCGGCGAGACGTGTCTCGACCGTGTGCCTGATTGCGTGCGGGAAGAAGTCTTCGATGCCCGTCAGCTTTTGCACCCTGCCCTGCAAGCGCGAGGCGACGTGCATGACACCATTCTTGCCGCCTTGCGGTGATGGGAACACCTGATTGTCGGCCTTCACGTCCTTCGGCTTCAACCCGATCAAAATACGCTGCGCCAATTTCGGCAGCGGCAACGGATGCACACGCTTGTTCTTGTTGCCAGGGGGTGGCGTCCAGTCCCATGCGTCATTGATCTCACCCCATCGCATTGCGGCCAGTGCCCCTTTGCGCTTACCGGTGAGAATGAGCAGCTTGAGGAATGCGGCCTCGTTCGGCTCCAGCTTGCAATGCCACAGCTGCTTGAGTTCGTCGTCGGAGAATACGCGTGTGCGAGGCTCGGCACCTTCCCATGGCCGATCAATCGAGACCATCGGTGATGCTGCGAGCTTCCGCTTCTTCACGCACCACCTGAACAGCGATCCGAGGTAGCCCCACAGCTTGTTCGCTAGATACGGACGGCCGCGGTGCTCCGCGTCTCCGTCTCTGATCCGCTCCAGCAGCTTCTCGATCTCGGCGGGGCGGATGGAGGCAATGGGACGTGACTTGAAGGCGGCACAATCTTTCAATAGGGCGCGCCTGACCTCCTTCGCCGTAGCATTGCGCTTACGGCCGATCTGCTCCCGTTCGACGTACTCGTTGACGACATCCTCAAACGCATCGGACGCGACACGCTCCTCACTCTTGGGATCAATGCCCTGCGCTGCCGCCTTTTGATCAGCGAGGCATAGCTTACGGGCCTCCTCAAGATCGAGGACGCCAACACGCCCGAGGCTGCGGCTGTGGGGCTTCGAGCTGCCAGCGTAGTACCAGAGCGAGCGATAGGTGCGCGTGCCCTTCTTGTTGACCAACACGTGCAGGCCCTTCACGCCCTTGTCCCATACGAAGTACTGCTTGTTGCGATTGCACTCGAGGTGCTGCGCGATCTCCTCGGTGAGGAGCTTGTGTTGGCGCTTGCCGGGTGCCTTCCGCGTGGCTGTCGTGCCGTCCTGCTTTGTGTAGGTGATGCGCTTGCGCTTTGGCTCGGTCATCAGTGCCACTCCTAAATCCTTTAAAACCGCTTTAAAATTAACCCCCAATATATATGTCCGCAATTGATCCGCCAAGTGCCCGCAATTGTTTATTTTCCAGTGTCAGATCAACTTCTTAACCCCCCGCAACCCCTTGCATTCCGGTGGTCGGACACCTCACCTCCATCGAGATCAACGCCACCTTCTATCGGCTGCAGACGGCCGCAAGCTTCCGCAAATGGGCCGATGCGGTGCCGGACGGCTTCGTCTTCTCCGTGAAAGCCCCGCGCCTCGTCACCCATCGCCGGGTGCTGGCCGAGAGCCTGACCGCCATGCAGCGTTTTCTCCAGTCGGGAGTGCTCGAGCTCGGGGACCGGCTGGGGCCGATCCTCTGGCAGCTCGCGGCCACCAAGCAATTCGAGGAGGCGGACTTCGGAAACTTCCTCGAACGCTTGCCGCAATGGCTCGACGGACAGCCGCTTCGCCACGTCGTCGAGGTGAGCCATGAGAGCTTCCGCGATCCGGCCTTCATTCGCCTGCTGCGGGACTTTGGCGTGGCCGCAGCGTATTTGGAAAACGATGCCTCCCCCGCAATCGCCGATCTGACCGCCGATTTCGTCTATGCGCGCTTGCAGAAGGGAAAGGACACCATCGAGACCGGCTACAGCCCGCGCGATCTCGACGCTCTCGCGGAGCGGGCGCGCATCTGGGCCGCGGGCGGCGAGCCCGATGACCTTCCCCACGTGGACGCCGCGCATAAGGCCGCTCGGCAGCCTCGCGACGTCTTCATCTATTTCATCCGCGAAGGGAAGCTGCGAGCCCCGGCAGCGGCGGCAGAGCTGATCGAGCGGCTGGAAGCCTGATCCGGAAAAGTGGAAATCGGTTTTCCGATAAGATCATGCGCCAACAAAAGCCTGGTGGATGGTGGGCCGGCCTAGCTAGCGTTCGGACAGGCGAGCGAGCTTGGCGGCTTTGGCGAGTAGCGCTTCGCGGTCTTCTGCGAAGCCTTGCGCGATCCAATCCTGCTCCAGCCGGCGCAGGATGGCGCCAATCTCGGGCCCTTTAAGATCGCCAAGCGCCATGATGTCGGCGCCACGCAAGGGGAAGACCGGCGCCTGCCAGCGCTCCGGCAGCGCCAGAGCCAGGCGCCATCGAGGATCGTCAGCGCAAGCGCCGGAACGAGCCCAGGCGATCCGAAGGGTGGATCGGTAAGCGCTCGCTCCCAATCGATAAAGCGCTGCTTGCGCGCTCCCCTCCTCCGGCAAGCCCCGATCGAGCGCATCGTCCGCAGCAAGCGCGAGCACCGCCTGCTCGGCATTGGCAAGCCTAAGACGCTCGCCAAGCCGCGCCCCGTCCTCCCGCACAAAGACCGCCAGGCTCGCGAGCCTCAGGGCAGCATCGGGTGCCAGCCCAAGTGCTGTATCGATCTCAATAAGCCGCGCGAAATCCGCCAACCGCGGCACGCCGCCGAGCAGGCTCGTCAGCAGCCCATAATCGTAAAGTGCGGCGATCGCGCCCGCCGCTTGCGGAGCGACGAGAATGCGCCGGAGCTCGGCCCCGACCCTTTCGGCTGAGAGGTGCGCCAGCCCCTCCCGCAGCCTGACCGAAGCCGCGAGCCCCGCGGGGTCCAGCGGACCCTTGCCGTAATAGGCGTTGAAGCGGAAGAAGCGCAGGATGCGTAAATAGTCTTCCTTGATGCGCTCCTCGGGAGCGCCGATGAAGCGCACGCGGCCGGCCTTAAGATCGGCAAAGCCGCCGAGCGGATCGAACACCGTGCCATGGCGGTCGGCATAGAGCGCGTTCAGAGTAAAGTCCCGCCTCCGTGCATCCTCCTCCCAATCCTCGGTGAAGGCGATGCGCGCATGGCGGCCGAAGGTCTCCACGTCGCGCCTGAGCGTGGTGACCTCGAAAGGAACGCCAGAGGCGATAACGGTGACCGTCCCGTGGTCAATGCCGGTCGGCACCGCCTTCAGCCCGGCCTTGGCGGCAAGCGCCATCACCGTCGGAGGCACAACCGTGGTGGCGAGATCGACCTCTACCACCGGTAGCTTGAGCAGGCTGTTGCGCACGGCGCCTCCGACCGCGCGGGTCTCGACGCCCTCGCCGGCCAAGGCGTCGAACACGGCGCTCGTCTCCGCCCGCTCCAGCCATTCAGCGCCTTGGAGCGACGGAGGTTCGAGCGGCAGCTCGCGATCATGCTCGGCCATGGGGGCTCGCCGTCAGTCGATCTCGCCGGGCTTGACCACTCCGTCTTGCAGGATCGGGGGATGATAGGTGCCGCCGGGCCTGCCGCCCGAAAACGAGATCAGCGTTGCCATGGTGATGAGCAGCAGCGTCGCTCCTGCGGCGAGCAGCCAGACGACCGGCGCGCCTTGCCAGAGGCCTGCGGGCGAAGCACTTCTTGTGGCAAGCATATAGGCCCCATAGAGGAGGAACGGCAGCGCGAACATGAAGACGTCGATCAGGGCGATGCGCAGCATCGATATGGCGGCCTTGTGGAGAGCGGCGTTGCCGAGACCATAGCGACGGTCGGTTCACAAAGCGAGCGCCACCCCGTCAGCCCTCGGGTGCCGTCGCGGGGAAAGGGAAGAAGCTGCCTCCGCTCCATACCCCAAGCGCCTCGCCCTCAACGCCGCCGTCCGTCACCGCCGCCGCCACCAGCTCGTAATAGACAGGGCGGGCAAGCCGCGCCTCGAGCCCATCGCGCAAGCTGATGAAGGGGGTGAAGCTCCCGTCCCTCTCGTTGCGGAAGCGGAAAGGGTGGGCCGCATCGGCGGTCACCACCTCGTCGAGGCTGGTGCGGAAGCTGAGACGCTGGTCCTTGCCGCTGCCCGCGACCGTCATCTCCACCGCGAGGAAGGGCGCGTCCTCGACCGCGATCGGCACCTTCTCCACCGGGGTTACGAGAAAATAATGTTGGTCGTCCTCCTTGCGCAGCACCGAGGCGAACAGCTTGACGAGCGGCTTACGCTGAATGGCGCTGCCTTGATAATACCAGGTGCCGTCGCGGCCGATCTTGAGCCCGATATCCCCGCAAACCCCGCTTGCGGGCGGCACGCCCCCGGCAGGTTTGCGGCGGATGTCGCCAAGTGCTACGACAGCCTCCTGTTGATCCTGTTGCTTTTTGTCCTGTTCAGGCATCTTTCGCCGCTTCTGACCAATCCCTATCTCTGCTTTGCTGCCTTGACCTGGCCGGAGCCCTTGGGAACCATCACGATTGTGACGAAATTGCTGCCCAGAGTGTTTCCGTATCCGCTAGGCGTTTATCGCCTATAGTCCTCCACGATCCCTTTTTGAGCCCCCTCTGTTGAGCCAAACTGACACCATGACAACACTCGCCCCCACGGAAGCACAGCTTCTCGACCGTATCGAAGAGGTCGGCGCCAAGATCAAGAAGGTGCGCGACGCTACCAGCTCCGTGATCTTCGGTCAGGAGCGCGTCATCGAGCTTGCGCTGATCACGCTCCTGTCCGGCGGTCATGCGCTCTTGATCGGCGTGCCCGGCCTCGCCAAGACGAGCCTGGTGGAGACGCTGGGCGCCGTGCTCGGCCTGGCCAACAAGCGCATCCAGTTCACCCCCGATCTGATGCCGTCGGACATCGTCGGCTCCGAGGTGCTGGAAGAGACGACCCAAGGACGGCGGAGCTTCCGCTTCGTCCAGGGTCCGGTCTTTACCCAGCTCCTGATGGCCGACGAGATCAACCGCGCAAGCCCAAAGACCCAGTCGGCGCTGTTGCAGGCCATGCAGGAGCATCACGTCACCGTGGCCGGCGTCCGCCACAACGTGCCGCAGCCCTTCCACGTGCTGGCAACGCAGAACCCGTTGGAGCAGGAAGGAACCTATCCCCTGCCCGAAGCGCAGTTGGACCGGTTCCTGCTGCAGATCGACGTCTCCTATCCCGACGAGGCGGCCGAGCGCCGCATGCTGTTCGCCACCACCGGCGTCGAGCAGCGGGAGCTGAAGACCATCCTGTCGGCCGAGGAGCTGATGGTGGCGCAGCGGCTGGTGCGCCAGCTGCCCGTAGGCGACCAGGTGGTCGACGCCATCCTCAAGCTCGTGCGCTCGGCGCGCCCCGGCACCGGCATCGATTCCGAGCTCGAGGACATGATCGCCTGGGGCCCCGGCCCCCGTGCGAGCCAGGCGCTGATGCTCGCCGTCCGCGCCAAGGCGCTGATGGATGGCAGGCTCGCGCCGTCCGTGGACGACGTGGTCGAGCTCGCCGAGCCCGTGCTCAAGCACCGCATGGCGCTCACCTTCGCCGCCCGCGCCCAGCGCGTGCAGATGAGCGACATGGTCTCGCGGCTGGTTCAGCCGCTGGGGTAACGGAAGCATTGGCCAAATCACCCGAGAGACTGCTGGAGCCATTTCCCGACGAGGAGCCTGAAGCCCACGCCTTGGCGGCGCGCATGCCCGCGCTCTTGGTCGAGGCCCAGCGCGTCGCTCATACCGTCACCCACGGCATTCATGGACGGCGCCGCTCAGGGCCGGGCGAGACCTTCTGGCAGTTCCGCCATTTCGACACGAACGACTCTCTCGCCGGCGTCGATTGGCGCCGCTCGGCAAGCTCCGACCATCTGTTCGTGCGCGAGCGGGAGTGGGAGGCCGCGCACACGGTGTGGCTCTGGGTGGATCTGTCGCCCTCGATGCAATTCCGCTCCGACCTGTCGACGACGCCGAAAGATAGCCGCGCCGTGGTGCTGGCGCTGGCGCTGGCCGAGCTGCTCGCCCGCGGTGGCGAGCGGGTTGGCATTCTCGGCGGCACGCCCTTTACCGGCCGCAACGGCAGCCGCCGCGTCGCCGAGGTCTTGGCACGGGATGCCGACAGGACTTCGAGCCTGCCGCCACCGGCGCACCTCAACCGCTTCTCCGAATGTCTCCTGTTCAGCGATTTCCTCGAGCCCGTGGAAGAGACGGCCGTGCGCCTGGAGGCCATCGCAGCGCAAGAGGTGCGCGGCCATCTCGTCCAGATCCTGGACCCCGCCGAGGAGACGTTTCCCTATCAGGGCCGCACCGAGTTCGTGGCGAGCGAAGGCAATGACCGGGTGATCGCCGGCCGCGCCGAGCTGCTGCGCGACCGCTATCGGGCCCGCCTTGAGGCTCATCGCGCCGCGATTGCACAGGCCGCCACGCGCCTCAGCTGGTCCTTCCTGGTCCACCACACCGACCGCCCGGCGGAGGAAGTTGTGCTTGTCGTCCATAACCGCCTCGCCGGGCTGGAGCGCGACTACCGCTACCGCCCCCCGCGTCCAGTTGCCGACAGCCCGAGAGCCTCAGGGCCGCGACCATGATCGCGCTCGGCACCCTGGGCTTCCTCTCGCCTTGGCTGCTGGCGGCTCTCGCAGCACTTCCCGCCATCTGGTGGTTGCTGCGGCTGACGCCGCCAACCCCGCACCGGGTCGTGTTCCCACCGACGCGGCTCGCCAAGGACCCGGAGACGACACAGACCCCGGCCCATAGCCCCTGGTGGCTCACGGCGCTGCGCATGCTGCTTGCGGCACTGATCGTGCTGGCGCTGGCGCGGCCCGTGCTCAACCCCGACCGGCAGAGCTTTGCCGGCTCGGGCCCCCTCGTCCTCGTCATCGACAATGGCTGGGCGTCGGCCGCCCATTGGCCGGAGCGCCGCGAGGCCATCGAGGCGGCCATCGACCGCGCCGGGCGCGACGGCAAGACGGTGGTGCTCGCACCCACCGCACCCGGCGAGCCCGTGAGCGGCCCGATCGCGGCCGGCCAGGCACGGGAGAGCGCCGCTGGGTTGACACCAGCCCCTTACGCGCCGGACCGCGCCGGCCTCGCCAAGATGCTTGAGAGCCAACTCGCCAATGCCACCGATTACAGCGTGTACTGGCTTTCCGACGGGCTGGACTATGGCGACGGGCAAGCCTTCGCGGAGCGCCTTGCCAAGCTCGCCGGCGCTACCGGCAGTCTCACCATCCTCCGCCCTGAGGGCGACGACGCGGCACTGGCCGTCGATCAGGCCGACGGCGAGGGGAGCGAGCTCGCTGCGCGGGTGTTGAGCGCGAGCGGTGGTCCGCATTCCGGCGTGGTCAGGGCGCTGACAGGCAGGGGCGAGCCTCTGGGCGAGGCGTCCTTCACCATCCCGCCAGGTGCGCGTGAAGGCAAAGCGGGCTTCGAGCTGCCGCTCGAGATCCGCAATCAAGTGGCCCGGCTGGAGATCGCGGGCGAGCCTTCTGCCGGCGCCGTGCATTTGTTGGACGGCCAGTCGGAGTGGCACCGGGTCGGCATCGTCTCAGGCGAATCCCAAGAGGCGGCCCAGCCCCTGCTCTCGCCGCTCTATTACGTGCAGCGCGCGCTGTCCCCTTACGCCGACGTGGTTACCCCCAGCGAAGGCAATGTCGCCACCGCCGTGCACGAGCTCGTGGATCAGAAGGTCTCGACCATCGTGCTCGCCGATATTGGCAAGCTCGTCGCCGGCACCGAGCAGGAGCTCGACGAATGGCTGAAATCGGGCGGCGTGCTGATCCGCTTCGCCGGCCCAAGGCTCGAGCAGGGCGGCGACGAACTGCTGCCGGTGGCCTTGCGCCGCGGCGGCCGCTCACTTGGCGGGTCCTTATCCTGGAGCACGCCGCAGCCGCTTGCCCCCTTCGAGGAAGCGAGCCCCTTCCGGGGGCTTGTCGTCCCTGAGGACGTCAAGGTGAGCCGGCAGGTGCTAGCCGACCCGACCGTGGCCATGGACGCGCAGGTCTGGGCGCGGCTTGCCGATGGCACGCCCTTGGTCACGGCGGCCAAGCAAGGTAACGGCTGGATCGTGCTCTTCCACGTGACCGCCAATTCCGACTGGTCGAACCTGCCCCTTTCCGGCCTGTTCGTGGAGATGCTTCGCCGCGTGGTGACCCTTGGGCCAAGCAAGGTCGGGGCACCTTCGGGTGAGCAAGCAACAACCGCCGTGGACGCTAGCCACCCTGCCGCGCCCAGCGCTGCGCCCGCCTCGTCGACGGCGCTGCCGCCGATCCGGACGCTGGACGGATTCGGCCAGCTCACCCCGCCCCCACCCCGCGCCGCCGCAATTGCGCCCGACAAGCTCGACACCACCGTGCCTGGCCCTGACCACCCGCCCGGCTATTACGGGCCCGCCGGCGCGTCCCGGGCCTTCAACCTCATCACCGCCAAGACAGTGCTCACGCCACTCGACCGCATCGAAGGCGCAAGCCAGATGAGCGGCTACACCATGCGGCACCCGGTACCGCTGGAGCCCTGGCTCTACCTCGCCGCTCTCGCGCTCTTCACCATGGACGTGCTCGCCATGCTGGTGCTGAGCGGAGGCCTGCGGCTGCGAAGCCGCGCAACCGCCGCCGCCGCGGCGCTGCTGCTCAGCCTTGCCGTGCTGCCGCTCCAGGGCGGGCCGGCTAGCGCGCAGGCCCCGGCCAACACGACAAGTGCCGCGGACGAATTTGCGCTGAAGGCGTCGCTCAAGACGCACCTCGCCTATGTCGTCACCGGCGACCCCCAGATCGACCAGGCGAGCGAGCAGGGCCTTGCGGGTTTGAGCAAGGTGCTGACGGCGCGCACCGCGCTCGAGCCGGCCGAGCCCATGGGCGTCGACATCGACAAGGACGAGCTCGCCTTCTTCCCGGTTCTATACTGGCCCGTTCGCCAGGACGCCGAGCCGCTCTCCGACGCGACGCTCGCCAAGGTCGACGCCTTCATGAAGCAGGGCGGCCTGATCATCTTCGACACGCGCGACCAGGGGACTTCCATTCCCGGGGCCAACTCCCAGAACAAGGGCCTCGGCCGGCTGATCGGCCAGCTCGACATCCCGCAGCTGGAGCCGGTGCCGGAGAACCACGTGCTGACCAAATCGTTCTATCTGATGCGGAGCTTTCCGGGCCGTTATGACGGCGGCACCCTTTGGGTCGAGGCCGAGCCCGAAAACGACGCCGACCGCTCCGAGCGCTCCCGCCACACCGACGGGGTGAGCTCGATCGTCGTCACCTCCAACGACATGGCCAGCGCCTGGGCGCTGGATGCATCGGACCGGCCGATCTATCCGGTGGTGCCAGGCGGCGAGCTGCAGCGAGAGATGGCGTTCCGCGCCGGGGTCAACATCGTCATGTATGCGCTCACCGGCAACTACAAGGCCGACCAGGTGCATCTCCCCGCGCTCCTTGAGCGCCTCGGTCAGTAACGCGCCATGACCTGGTCGCTGGAGTTCGTCCCCTTCGTCCCCTGGCCAGTGCTCTGGGCGCTCGCCGCATTTGGCCTCGTGCTGGTCGCGGCCCTGTTCTGGCGCGCGCGCCGGGGTGCGGTGTTGCGCGCGCTGAGCTATGCGCTTCTGCTGCTCGCCATCGCCAACCCTCACCTCAAGCAGGAGGACCGCGAGCCGCTCAACGACATCCTTGCCGTGGTGGTCGACGACAGCCAGAGCCAGACCATCGCCGGGCGCAACGAGCGCACCGAAGCCATCCGCAAGACGCTGGAGGAGCGGCTTAAGAGCTTCCCCAATCTCGACCTCCGTTTCGTGCATTCCTCCTCGACCGCAAGCGACGGCGAGCGCGACGGCACCATGCTCTTCACCGACCTCGGCAAGGCACTCGCCGACGTGCCGCCCGACCGGCTCGCGGGCGTCGTCATGATCACCGACGGCGAGGTGCATGACGTGCCGGGAAGCGCCACGGCACTCGGCTTCAATGCGCCGGTGCATGCGCTTATCACCGGCAAGCCTGGCGAGTTCGACCGGAGGCTCGAAATCTTGCGCGCGCCACGCTTTGGCCTCGTCGGCGGCGAGCAGACCGTCGAGGTCAAGGTCAGCGAGACGGCGCCGAGCAACGCCTCGCAGGTCAAGCTCACCATCACCCACCAAGGCGAGGCGCCGACCAGCGAGACCGTCCGCATCGGCGAGAAGGTGGCTATCCCCGTCAAGATCGACCATGCCGGCGCCAACATCGTCGAGATCGAGGCCGAAGCCGCCCCGAACGAGCTCACCCCCATCAACAACCGCGCCGTCCTGACCATCGAAGGCGTGCGCGAGAATTTGCGTGTGCTGCTGGTGTCGGGCGAGCCCCATGCCGGCGAGCGCACCTGGCGCAACATGCTGAAGTCCGACGCCTCGGTCGACCTCGTGCATTTCACCATTCTGCGGCCGCCCGAGAAGCAGGACGGCACGCCCATCAATCAGCTCTCGCTGATCGCCTTCCCCACCCGCGAGCTGTTCCAGGAGAAGCTCGATCAGTTCGACCTGATCATCTTCGACCGCTATCAGCGCCGTGGCGTGCTGCCGATGCTCTATCTGGAGAACGTCGCCCATTATGTGGAGCGCGGCGGCGCCGTGCTCGTCTCCGCCGGCGACGACTACGCCTCCCCGCTCAGCCTTTACCGGACCCCGCTCGGCCAGGTGCTGCCTGCCGTGCCCACCGGGCGCGTGGTCGAGGAGCCGTTCAAGCCGAAGCTCACCGAACTCGGGCAGAAGCATCCCGTCACCGCCGATCTTCCAGGCTCAGCGGGCGATGAGCCGTCCTGGGGACGTTGGTTCCGCACGGTCGATGCCGATCCGCGCGACGCCGAGGTGCTGATGAAGGGCGGCGAAGGCAAGCCTCTCTTGGTAATTGGCCAGCGCGGCAAGGGACGCGTGGCGCTTTTGCTGTCGGACCACATTTGGCTCTGGGCGCGTGGCTATGAAGGCGGCGGACCCTATACCGATCTGCTGCGCCGGCTCGCCCACTGGCTGATGAAGGAGCCGGACCTGGAGGAGGAGACGCTTAAAGCGCAGAGCCGCGGCCAGACCCTCACCATCGACCGCCGCTCGATCAAGGACGAGGTGGGGCAAGTGACCGTGACGGCGCCCTCAGGCAAGGAGCAGACCCTCACGCTCGACAAGAGCGCGCCCGGACTGTGGCGCAAGGCGATCACCGCCGACGAGCAGGGCGTCTATCGCGTGGCCGCGGACAAGCTCGCCAGCGTCGTCACCGTGGGCAACGCCAATGCCAAGGAGCTGGCCGCCGTGACCGCGACCGACACGGTGCTCAATCCACTGCTCGCCGAGACCGGGGGCGGAAGCTTCTGGCTCGGGCGGACGGCCGAGGATGCCGCGCCCTTGCCGCGTATCGTCATGTTGCGTGGTGGGCACATGATGCATGGCGCCGATTGGCTGGGCTTGCACAAGCGCGATGCCTATCACGTGAAGGGCGTGCGCCTGTTCCCGCTGTTCACCGGCTTCCTGGCGCTTGGGCTGCTGCTCGGCATGATCGCCATCACCTGGTTCCGCGAAGGGCACTAGCGCTCCGTCGCGTGAGGTCCAATCGCGATGGCGCTCTAGTTTTTGTTTGAGCGCGCCGTCGAGCGCACCATTCCGGTCGTGGCGGCGAGCGCACCGGGGACAAGCTCGAGCGCCAGCAGCCGCGCCGGATCGACGGGTCCCGGCAGCGTGATCTGTCCGGGCGGGACGGGCTTGAAGCCGAAGCGGCCGTAATAGGGCATGTCGCCGACGAGCAGCACCAAGGTGAAGCCTTCCGTCCGCGCCCGCGCCAAGCCCTCCTTTATCAGCGCGCTGCCATAGCCATTGCCGGTTTGCCCAGGATCGACGACGAGCGGCCCAAGCAGCAGCGCGTTTGCCTCCTCCCCCACCCGCACCGCCGTGAAGCGGATGCCGCCAACCAGCCGGTCGCCGATAACGGCCGTGAGGCTAAGCGAGGCGACGGGCGGCACGCCCTCGCGTATGCGGTAGGCGGTACGGGCGAAACGCCCGGGACCGAAGGCTTGGGCGGAGAGAGCGGACAGCGCTTGCGCGTCGCTCTCCTCTTCATGGCGGATGTGAAAATTTGCGGGCTGCATCACGTCGAATAATCCCGGAAAGGCCGAGGGAGAAGTTCCCTTCAGCCGCGACGCGGGGCCAGCACCAGACTTGAACGTCTTACGTGGAGATGGTGGGGCGTCAGCGACGAAGGGCCACGGCTTTTCGAAGCCGCGCGCCCTGTCGTCGCAAGATCGTCTGCCGTTCAACGCCTGTACCCATGGCGGCGCTGATATCACGGGGCCGGGCGGCGGGTCCAGCCCATTGACAAGGCTGCCCCATTTTGGAACGAGCAAGGCATCTCTGTTGTTAATCGCCTCTCGACACACATTCACAACTGCTCAATTATCGAGCGGCGGAGAAGGGGGCTTAAGAGCATCGCCCCTTCAAGGGGGGGCAAACGACATGGCTGACACGGCGCGATTGCTCGTTCTCTATCACAGCGCTTATGGGCACGTTGAAACTCTGGCCTATGCGGTGGCGCATGGCGCGCGCGCCGTGGACGGCGTGCAGGTGAGCGTCAAGCGCGTACCCGAGCTGATGCCGGAGGACGTGATGCGCAACGCCGGCATGAAGGTGGATCAGCCGGCGCCGATCGCCGACCCGCAAGAGCTCGCCAGCTACGACGCCATCATCTTCGGCACGCCGACGCGCTTCGGCAACATGACATCGCAGATGCGGAACTTTCTCGACCAGACCGGCCCTCTCTGGGTGGAAGGTGGGCTGATCGGCAAGGTGGGCAGCGTCTTCACCTCGACCTCGACCGGCGGCGGCAACGAGACGACAATCGTCTCCTTCCATTGGACGCTTCTGCATCACGGCATGATCATCGTCGGCCTGCCTTACTCGGCGCCGGACCTGGCCGACATCAGCGAGGTGAAGGGCGGCTCGCCTTACGGCGCGGGCACCATTGCCGCGCCCGACGGATCGCGCCTGCCCTCGCAGAAGGAGCTCAACCTCGCAAGCTTCCAGGGCCATCACGTGGGCAAGATCGCCAAGCGCCTCGCCGCGACCGCCTAAAGCCCTCACCACAGAGTACGCCTTGGAGCCTGGTCGAAGATCTCGGCGAGCCGCGCCTCCGTGCCGGGATTGACCAATTGGGGCAGGCTCGCCCGCTCGAAGAATGAGGCTTCGGCGATCTCGCCCCGCTTGTAATAGTCCCCCCGGCGCTCGAACTGGCGCACGACGAAGACGGCGATGTGGTCGCCGGGGAAGCTCGCGAAATTGCCGAACACCCCGTGCAGCAACGGAGGCCCGGTCAAGCGCACGCCCACCTCCTCTTCGAGCTCGCGCTCGAGCGCCGTCTCGATCGTCTCGCCCCATTCGACGCCACCGCCGGGAAACCACCAACCCGGCCGATAGCCATGGCGCACCAAAAGGACGCGACCGTCGCCATCGATGACCACCCCTTGCGCGCCAAGCGTCAGCCCCCGCCGCATGCGCCAGATCGGGCGGAGCAGCGCGTTGAGCGCGCGGAACCCCAAGGCGGTTCGTTTCCTCGCTTGCTTCAGCCTTGCCTCCTTGCGCTGGCCCACGCTAAGGAACCCATGTTTCCCGCAATTTGTTAATCCGTGGCTCCTAGCGTATGGGCCGCGCCTAAGCTGAACGACTGGCCCTCCTTGTTCAAGCTCGCTCATCTCTCCGATATCCATTTGAGCCCGATGCCGCGGGCCCGCCGCCGCGACCTGCTCGGTAAGCGCGTGTTCGGCTACGTCAATTGGCACCGCGGGCGCAAGCTCGTGCACCGCCGCGACATGCTCGACCTCATCACAGCCGATCTCATCGAGCAGAAGCCCGACCACATCGCGGTGACCGGCGATCTCGTCAATCTCGGGCTGCCTGAGGAATTCGTGCGCGCCGCGGCGTGGCTGCATCATTTGGGTCCTCCCGAAGATGTCACCGCGATCCCCGGCAATCACGACGCCTACGTGCGGCTGCACCCAGAGCGCGGCACGGGACTTTGGCGGCCCTACATGCAGGCGAACGCCGATGGCGAGGCACTCTTCCCCACGCCGACGGCGGGCTTTCCGTTCGTCCGCCGTTTCGGCGACGTAGGTATAGTGGCGCTGTCATCGGCCATCCCGACAATGGCCTTCATGGCCGCCGGGCGGCTTGGTTCGACGCAGCGCGCGCTCCTCAGCGATGCCTTGGATGTGCTGGGCGGGAAGGGCCTCTTCCGGGTCGTGCTCATCCACCACCCTCCCCTCCCCGGCCAATCCGGCTGGCGCCGTGGCTTGCGCGACGCGGCCAAGCTTCGCCGCATCCTGGAGGACAAGGGCGCTGAGCTCGTGCTGCACGGACACAATCACGAGCAGACCGTGGTCGAGCTCAATACCGCGACCGGGCCCTGCATCGTCGTCGGCGTTCCTTCCGCGTCCGAGGCGGTCGAGGGCCGCATCCCCGCCGCCCGCTATAACGAATATGCCATCGCCCGGACGAATAGCGGCTGGCGCTGCGAGATGGTCGGACGCGCGCTCGCGAGCAGCCCGGAGCATGTGTGGGAGTGCGAGCGCCGCGTTCTCAGGAGCACCTGAAGAGGCTCAGAGCACTATCGCGTCAGGTTGAAATCACGACAGCACGTCTCACTTTTTATTGACGCATGATCTTTTCGGAAAACCGGTTTCCACTTTTCTAAGATCATGCTCAGGGGACAGTGAGCCACACCGCCGCGAACAGGCCGGCGGCGCCGGTCAACAGACCGATCACGAAGGCCGCGATGACGACGCCCGCGCCGGCACCGGCAGACCCCTCCTCAGCCACGAGCTTCTCTTCCCGGCGACTGGGCTCGAGCAGCGCCGCCTCTTGGCGCTCGCGGCGGACGATCTCGCGCGCCATATGGCTCGTGATCCGGTCCGCCACCTCGCCGACATTGGTCGAGCTGAATAGGGTGCGCCTACCGTTCTCGCTGTTGCGGACGAAAAGATAGGCCCCGCTCGAATCATCGATGGCGGCATAGGTGAAGAGGTCGATCCACAGCCGCGCCGGACGGCTCGGCACCAGCGCGAGCTGGAAGCGGTCGTCCTGAGCGGGCAGATCGGCGAACACGGATTCGAGCTCGCCCTTGAGCAGCTCGAGCCGCGCCATCTCGCTGTCGCGCAAGTCCGCGGTCTGGTCGAGGCGGCCGGCTTCCTCCAGGCGAGCCTGGCGGATCGCCTCCCGCAGCGAACGCGTGGCGGCGGGCCGCGCTATGGCCTTGACCTTGTCATCCATCCCCGAAGCCTTTCGGCCTTTGGGGGCAAGCATACAGCTATTTTCCGGCGAGCACGACGCTCGATCTTGCGTCGTCGAACCATTTGTCGATGGCCGTATCCATGCTGGCCTCCAGGTTCGACTTCCAGGCGGCGATGGTGGCGTCCAGCGCCTGGTTGTTGGCCACCACGAAGGCGTCGCGGTTGAAGGCTTCGTTTGCCGCGTTGCTGAGGTAATCGACAGCCGCACCGATCGCCACGCCGATGGCAGCACCGATCACTTGTCCGCCCATGGGTTGCACGAAGGTGCCCGCGACCGCCCCCTGCTCGGCAAGCGCAAGCCGGGTCCCGAGCGAGGTGACGAAGCGCCGCGACAGCTGCCCGAAACTTTGCGCCAGCACGCTGTTGAGCGCTGGTCCAAGCGCGAGTGCGCCCACGGTGCCACCGGCGGCAGCGGCGCCGATGCCGGCGATGCCGTCGAAGGCGCGATCCTGCATCAGATAGACCGGGGCCTTCCACTTCTGGGCGTCCCAATCGAGCTTGACGCTGGTCGCCGGAGTCGAGGCCGGGAGATCCTCAAGATGGCTCGTATGCTTGGCCAGAAACAACTGCAGGCGCATGTCGCCATTGGCGATCACCCGCCGGTAGCTGTCATGGGCGTGCCGCACCGCCTGCTCCACCCCTTGCGTGATGAGGGGATCGCGCAGCTCGGGCTTCAGCACCTGCTCCTTGTAGTTCGTCAGGAAATAGTCCTCCACGTCGGCCTCGACGGCTTCGGTGAGCGACTGGTATTTGCCGACCTCGAAGAAGCGGGTGATGGCCGAGGTGATCGATTCCTTCAACACCACATAGGAGCGCTTCCACTCGAAGAACCAATCGGCGTAAGCGCCGATCGACTGCGCCCGGTCCTGGAAGGCAAGCGCGAAGCTGCGATCCAGATCCTCGTGCGCCGCCTGCTTGATGCGCGCCCGCTCGTCGTCGAGCATCAGGATGGTGTCGTTGACGAAGCTGTCGGTCTCGGACTTGCTCGCCACCACCTTGTGCAGGCTGCCGTCCACATCCTTGACCACGAGGTCGACGGCGTCGGGGGGCAGGCTCTGATCGCCGAAAAAGATGTCGAGGATGCTCTTGTCGGCATGCACCGGGCCGGTGTGATCGAGATGGCTCTGGTAGCTTCGATAAAAGGTCGTGCCGAGCGACAGCAGCGCATAGGCCGAAAGCACCAGGGCCAGAGACACGCCGATCGGCTGCAACAGCATGCCGAGCGCGCTTTGCTTCACCACCTTTTCACGGCGCCAGCCCCGCTTGGGCCTCGCCTCGGCCGTCGTAAGGTCCGCCGCAGCAAGCACCTTCTTGGCGAGCTTCTTCTTGCGCGGCACGTGCACGCTAAGTGCGTCCTCCGGGCGGGCGACCAGCACGGCACTATGGCTTTTCGGCATGTCGTCGAGCATGGCTCTAGAGACTCTTGAGGCTCATCCTAACAGGTCTTCGGCCCGCCTCCATATAGGATCGGGCAACCAGCCTTGTAAGCACTGGCGGACGGCCGTTACCGTCTTGGCCGCAACAGGGTTAGCGGGCAAAGTTGGCCGGGGAACTCCTGACGTAGCTCGAAGGTTGTGGCACGGAGGTAGCTTAATGGCGGCGAGATGGCCGGAGGCTGAGCTCCCGCTCTTTGCGGACGGGAAGCGGGTCAACGATCCCGAGAGGGCGTTGCAGCTCGTTGCGACCGAAGCGCGGGGCTGCACCCGCTGCGACCTCTATAAGCATGCCATCCAGACCGTGTTCGGCGAAGGCCCCGCCAATGCCTCGCTGATGCTGGTCGGCGAGCAGCCGGGCGACCAGGAGGACTTGGCCGGACGCCCCTTTGTCGGCCCGGCCGGCAGCGTGCTCGATCAGGCGCTGCATACCGCCGGCATCGACCGCAGCCAGGTCTATGTCACCAATGCGGTGAAGCACTTCAAGACCGAGCCGCGCGGCAAGCGCCGCATCCACAAAAAGCCCGACACCAGCGAGATCGACATCTGCCGCTGGTGGCTCGACCATGAGCTTGAGATCGTGCAGCCCGCCATCGTGGTGGCGCTCGGGGCCACGGCGGCCCGTGCGCTCACGCGGAGGCCGCTTACCATCAATGCCAATCGCGGGAGGCTGATCGAGCTTCCGGGAAGGCGGCAAGGCGTCATCACCGTCCACCCCTCTTATCTGCTGAGACTTCAGGACGAGCGCGACAAGCGGAGAGAGTTCGACCTTCTGGTCAAGGACCTGCGCTTCGCTGCATCGGCTGCGGCGGAAGCACGCGCCTAGCCGCTGCCGGGCGCCTCGGCAAGCGAGCGGCCCTCGACTTGCGCCTCGCACCAGGCGAGCAAGTCCTCCCGCTCGCCACGATATTTCGCGACCGTGTCGCCCGGGCCCACCTTGATGGAGATGCCGCCCGCCCGGTTGACGGCGGCGAAGGCATATTCGTCGGTCAGATCGTCGCCGGCGTAGACCGGCACGCGCCCACAGAATGGCTCCTCGGCGAGAAAGGCCTCCACCGCCGTGCCCTTAGTGGCGCCCTTGGGCCGCACCTCATAGACCATCTTGCCCGGCAGCAGGGTGAGCTCCGGCATGTGGGAGATGGCGGCTTGGGCAGCGAGCGCGCAAATCTCGGCAAGCTCGGGCCGCTGGCGATAATGGAGCGCGACCGACGCCGTCTTGCGCTCGAGCAGCAACCCGTGATGGGCCTCAACCAGGGGCTCGAGCCCGGCGGTGGCCGCGGCCACGCATCCAGCGCCCCTAAGGTCCCGATGCACCACGCCCGCCGCATCGCGCCGGACCGAGCCATGCTCGGCGGCGACAGGCAGCAGGAGCGGCGCGAGCAAGGCATCGACGGCGGCCAAAGGACGGCCCGTGACCACCGCAAGGGCGCCACCTGATCGCTGGGCGAGCCGCTTGAGCAGGGCGCTCACCCGCTTCTCGACCACGACAAGGTCGGGCCGGTCGGCGATCGCCGCGAGCGTTCCATCAAAATCGATGAAAAAGGCGGCATTCGCCGCAAGAGGCGGCAAAGACCTTAAGGGTAAAGGCTCTATCGGGTCGCTGTCAGACATCGCATCTCGTCTTAGCATCAAAGGATTCCAAGCACTTGCCGCACCATTGGTCGACGAAAACTGAGTGGACCGAAAGTTGCAATATCCGGACCAGGGATCTCCGCTTCTAGAAGGAACGCTTTAGCGCCTCTTCCGTTTAACCATCGGAGCGTCATCGAGAGAGGTTAGGGTCCCGTGCAGTCGAGCCTCATATCCGTGCAATTGGGCATGCCTGACAAGCCTATGCCACCGGCCAATTTTGGAGGCCTTGAGCCCGGCACTACCAAGGCCGGGCGGTTGGTCGTGGTTTCCAACCGTGTGGCGAACCTGTCGGCCAAGTGCCAGTCCGGCGGCCTCGCGGTCGCGCTTGGCGATGCGATGAAGGCTTCGCGCGGGCTGTGGTTCGGCTGGAGCGGCGAGACCAGCGAAGACGCGCTCAGCGCCGATCCCAAGATCGAGACCATTGGCAATCTCACGGTGGCGACCATCGGCCTCACCCCCGAGGAAGAGGAAGGATATTATTTCGGCTACGCCAATCGCTGCCTGTGGCCGTCGCTGCACTACCGCCTCGACCTCGCCCAGTGCCGCGAGGCGGATAGCGAAATTTATTTCGCCGTCAATGCGCGCTTCGCCGACACGCTGCTCCCGCTGCTCGCCCCCGACGACATGATCTGGGTGCATGACTACCATCTCATTCCTCTGGCCGAGGAGTTGCGCCGCCGCGGCTGCACCTCCCGCATCGGCTTCTTCTTGCACACGCCCTTCCCCTCGCCCGAGATCTTCGCCGCCGTGCCGCATCAGAAGCGACTCGGCAACGCGCTGATGACCTACGACGTGGTGGGCTTTCAGACCCGCTCCGACCGCGAGAACTTCGCCCGCTACGTTGCCTCGTTCCTCGATGGGGAGCGGATGCGTGGCGACCTGCTCACGGCGCAAGGCCAGACCACCCAGGCCTCGGTCTTCCCCATCGGCATCGATGCGCAAGGCTTTATGCGCCTGGCCGAGGAGGAGAGCCTCAAGGGACCGCTTCTGCCCTTCCAAGGCGACGACATGAAGACGATTATCGGCGTCGACCGGCTCGATTACACTAAAGGCCTGCCCGAGCGCCTGCGCGCCTTCGAATGCTTGCTTGAGACCTGGCCGCATTACCGGCACCATGTGCGCTTCGTGCAGATCGCCTCGCCCACGCGCGAGACCCTCCCCGTCTATCAGGAGATCCGCGAGCAGGTCGAGGGACTGGTGGGCCGCATCAACGGCCGCTTCGGCGACCTCAACTGGACGCCGGTCACCTATGTGCACCGTCCGGTGCCGCAAGACATCCTCGCTAGGCTCTACCGCGAAAGCGCCGTCGGGCTCGTCACCCCACTCCGCGACGGCATGAACCTCGTTGCCAAGGAATATGTCGCGGCCCAGCCGAGCGAGGATCCGGGGGTGCTGGTCCTGTCGCGCTTCGCCGGCGCCGCCGAGCAGCTGCGCGAGGCTCTGCTCATCAACCCGCACGACATCACCGAGATGGCGCGCACGCTGGACCGCGCCCTGAGCATGCCGCGGCAGGAGCGATGGGCGCGCCACAACCGGCTGATGCAGCGGATCGAGACCTACGACGTCGCCAATTGGCGCGACAGCTTCTTGCAGACCTTTGCCCCGTCGGACGCAAAGCCAATCAACCTCTTCGCCAAGGCGCGCGGCGCCGCTTGAAGCGGAAGCGGGCCGCAAGCGTAGCTTCGATGCCGGCAGGAATGGCGGTTGACAGCGAGCCTGGCCATGGCCTCTCTTGCAGAGGGCAAAGCCCGAAGAGCGGTTCCGATGCCCAGGATCGTCCTTTAGCTTTAGGGCGTTCCGACCCGCCGCCGAGCCCAAGGACCAAAGTCCCCGCAAGCCGTCTGCTTCCTCTGCCATGATCGATCGCAACGACCGGCTCTGGTACAAGAACGCCGTCATCTACGAGCTTCACATCAAAGCTTTTTTTGATGCGAACAATGACGGTGTCGGCGATATCGCCGGCCTCATCCAGAAGCTCGACTATCTACAGGAGCTCGGCGTCACCGCCGTCTGGCTGCTCCCCTTCTATCCCTCGCCCTTGCGCGATGACGGCTACGACATCGCCGATTACACCGCGATCAACCCCACTTTCGGCACCATGCGCGACTTCCGCCAGTTCGTGGCGGCGGCGCATGCCCGCGACATCCGGGTGATCACCGAGCTCGTCGTCAACCACACCTCCGACCAGCACCCCTGGTTCCAGCGAGCGAGGGCTGCGCGGCCCGGCTCGAAATGGCGCGACTATTATGTGTGGAGCGATACCAACCAGAAATATCAGGGCACGCGCATCATCTTCCTCGACACCGAGACGTCGAACTGGACCTGGGACCCGGTGGCCAAGGCCTATTTCTGGCACCGCTTCTATTCGCACCAGCCCGACCTCAACTACGACAACCCCCGCGTCCTCGTCGATATCTTGCGTCTCATGCGCTTCTGGCTCGACATGGGCGTCGACGGCCTCAGGCTCGACGCCGTGCCCTATCTGGTCGAGCGCGAAGGCACCAACAACGAAAATCTCGCCGAGACCCATGTCATCCTGAAGCGCTTCCGCTCGGAGATCGACGCGCGCTACCCCGACCGCATGCTGCTTGCCGAGGCCAATCAGTGGCCGGAAGACACGCGGCCCTATTTCGGCGAGGGCGACGAATGCCATATGGGCTTCCACTTCCCGCTGATGCCGCGCATCTATATGAGCCTCGCCCGCGAGGACCGTTATCCGATCACCGACATCATCGCCCAGACGCCGGCCATTCCCGACAACTGCCAATGGGCGATCTTCCTGCGCAATCACGACGAGCTGACGCTGGAGATGGTGACCGATTCTGAGCGCGACTATCTCTGGCAGACCTATGCCACCGACCACCGGGCGCGGCTCAATCTCGGGATAAGGCGGCGGCTCGCGCCGCTCCTGGACAACGACCGCCGCAAGATCGAGCTCCTGACCGGGCTGCTCCTGTCCATGCCCGGCACGCCGGTCATCTATTACGGCGACGAGATCGGCATGGGCGACAATTTCTATCTCGGCGACCGCGACGGCGTACGCACGCCCATGCAGTGGTCGGCCGACCGCAACGGCGGCTTCTCGCGCGCCGACCCGCAGCGGCTGTTCCTGCCGCCGATCATGGACCCGATCTACGGCTACGAGATTGTCAATGTCGAGGCGCAGCAGAAGCACGCCAACTCACTTCTGAACTGGACCAAGCGCATGATCGCCGTGCGCCAGTCGCACAAGGCCTTCGGCCACGGCAGCCTCACCTTCCTGCGTCCGCACAACCGCAAGGTGCTCGCCTATTTGCGCGAATTTGAGGCCGAGGTGATGCTCTGCGTGTTCAATCTCTCGCGTTCGGCTCAGGCCGTTGAGCTTGATCTTGAGCCGATGAAGGGCCGCGTGCCGATCGAGCTCACCGGCCGCTCCGCTTTTCCGCCGGTCGGCAACCTCCCCTACCTGCTCACGCTGCCCGCTTATGGCTTCTACTGGTTCGCGCTGTCGGAGGCCGCGAGCTTGTCGACGCCGCAGGAGCCCGTGCCGGAACCGTTGCCGGAGCTGGAGACGCTCGTGCTGGCCCATGGCTGGACCATGGTGGAGAGCCTGCGCGAGGACCAGCGCCGCCTAGACCGCTTCGTCAGGGTGCTGCTACCGGCCTATCTGAAGAACCAGCGCTGGTTCGCCGCCAAGGACAGCGCCATCGTCGGCGCCAAGCCGCTGCGTCTGGCCGAGCTTTCGCGCGACCGGGCCGACACCTTCTTGCTGCTCGCTCTCGACGTCGAGCTCGCCGGCGGCGCCGAGCAGCGCTACTTCCTGCCGCTCGCCCTTGAATGGGGCGAGCAGAGCCTCAAACCCGACAGCCCGCTCTTGCCCCATGTGCTGGCAAGGGTGCGCCGGGGGCCGCGTGCAGGCGTGGTGCAGGAAGCGGCGATGACGCCGGACTTTCCCAAGGCCCTACTCACCGCCATGCGCGAGGGCCGCCGCATCGAGACCGACGACGGCGAGATCAGCTTTACCGGGAGCGAAGCGCTTGGCGAGATCGCGCTCGACGCCGACGCACCCGTGCGCCGGATGTCGACCGAGCCCGGAGGCACCTCGGCAATGATCGGGTCGACCGCCGTGGTGAAGATCTACCGCCGGCTTCGCTGCGGGGTGCAGCCGGAGATCGAGATCGGCCGCTTTCTCGGCCGGACGGGCTTCAAGAACAGTCCGCCCTTGCTCGGCTCTGCCGAATATGTCGACAAGCACGGCGAACGCATGGCCTTGGCTGCCGCATTCGCCAACGTGCCGAACCAAGGCGATGGCTGGACCGTTGTCGTCAATGCGCTTGACCGCGAGCTGGAGGAGGCGAGCCTTGCCCGCCAGCCGAGCGGAGAGGCCCAGAGCGACGTGGCCTATTCGCTTGCGCTCATCGAGGTGATCGGCCGGCGGACGGCCGAGCTCCACCGCGCCTTTGCCAGCGGCCGCGGCGATCCCGACTTCGCGCCCGAGCCCGTGACCCGCAACGATCTCAAGGCCTGGCGCGAGCGCCTGCGAGCCCGCGCCGAGGAGGCGCTGGCGCTGCTGTCTCGCGGCGACACGGCGCTCGATGCGGAGACGGCCGGCTGTGCCGAGGCGCTGATCGAGGCCCGCGAGGCGCTCCTCGCCAAGCTCGACCGCCTCGCCCCGAAAGCCGCAAAGGGGCAGAAGATGCGCCTGCATAACGCCTATCATCTCGGCCAGGTCCTGGTCGTCGAGAACGACGTCTTCATCGTCGATTTCGAAGGCGATCCGGGAAGGCCGGTGGCGGACCGCAGGCTGAAGGCGCCGCCCGTGCGTGACATTGCAAGCATGCTCAGCTCCTTCGACTATGCCGCGCGCACCGCCATCGACCGCCAGCGGCAGCGGGGCGGAGGCGATCTCGCCGAGATCGAGGCCCTGGCCCTTACCTGGCGCGCAGCCGCCGAGCGCACCCTGCTCGCCGCCTATGAAGCAGTCCTTGGCGACGGTTCCGGTGGCCTCGATGCCGACGGTGCCGGGCTCCCGCTGCTGCCGCTCTTCCGAGCCGACAAGCTTCTCGACGACATCGTCTATGAGGCAGAGAACCGGCAGCTGTTGCTGTCCATCCCCCTCAAATCGGCGCTGGAGCTTGTCGAGCCTGCCGCCGTCCGCGCCGAGGAGACGGTCGCATGACGGCGATGATCGGAGCCTCCCCCGAGCGCCTCTTGCGTCCAGAGCAGCGCCAGATCGAAGCGATCGTGCGCGCTACGCATGGCGATCCCTTCGCCATCCTCGGTCTGCATGGGGGCTGCGGACGCCCGCTCTCCTTGCGTGTCTTCGCGCCCGAGGCCGACGCGGTCGAGGCGGTCACCACCGCGGGCGAGAGGGTCGCAACGCTGGCTCGCATCCATGCGGAGGGCTTCTTCTTGGCCCCCATTCCGGGCGAGCGGCGGTTCCCCTACCGCCTCCGCCTCCGCCGCGGGCAGAGCCAGTGGGAAGCCGACGACCCCTATCGTTTCCCGCCAATTCTCGCCGAGATCGATCTTGAGCTGCTGGCCGAAGGCAATCACCTCAAGCTTTACGAGATCCTCGGAGCGCAGCCGCGCGTGCTCGAAGGCGTCGACGGCGTGGCCTTCGCCCTATGGGCGCCAAGCGCCGCCCGCGTCAGCGTCGTCGGCGATTTCAATGGCTGGGACGGGAGGCGCCACCCCATGCGCCACCGCCACCGCGCGGGCGTGTGGGAGATCTTCATTCCGGGCGTGCGCAGAGGCGCCCCATACAAATTCGAGCTGCTCGGGGCGGACGGCAAGCTCCTGCCGCAAAAGGCCGACCCCCTCGCGTTCCGCCAGGAAAAGCCGCCGGCCACCGCCTCCATCGTCCACGGCCCCGCCGACCGGGACGCCCATCTGGAGGGCTGGACCGAGCGGCGCAAAGCCGCCAACGCGCTGGATGCGCCGATCAGCATCTATGAGATGCATCTCGGCTCCTGGATGCGCGGGGCCGATGGCGCGTTCCTGAGCTATGACGCAATCGCCGACCTGCTGATCCCTTACCTGAAGGACATGGGCTTCACCCATGTCGAGCTGATGCCGGTGAGCGAGTTTCCGTTCGACGGCTCCTGGGGCTACCAGCCGCTCGGCCTCTATGCCCCCACCTCGCGTTTCGGCACACCTGAGGACTTCGCCCGTTTCGTGCGCCGTCTGCATGAGGAGGGTCTTCTCGTGCTCATCGATTGGGTCGCCGCCCATTTTCCCAGCGACCCGCACGGGCTCGGCCAGTTCGACGGCACCGCCATCTACGAGCACGCCGATCCCCGAAGCGGCTTCCACCACGACTGGAACACGCTCATCTACAATTATGGACGCAAGGAGGTGGCCAACTACCTCTTCGCCAACGCGCTCTATTGGTTCGACCATTTCGACATCGACGGCCTGCGCGCCGACGCCGTGGCCTCGATGCTCTATCTCGATTACAGCCGGAAAGCCGGCGAATGGCTGCCGAACGAGTTCGGTGGCAACGAGAACCTCGCGGCCATCGCCTTCCTGAAGCGCCTGAACGAGCTCGCCTATGGCGCCTTCCCCGGCATCGCTACGATCGCCGAGGAATCGACCGCCTGGCCCGGCGTGTCGCGGCCCACCTATCTCGGCGGCCTGGGCTTCGGCTACAAATGGAACATGGGCTGGATGCACGACACGCTGAGCTATATGAGCCACGAGCCGATCCACCGCAAATATCACCACGACCAGCTCACCTTCGGCCTGCTCTACGCCTTCTCCGAGAATTTCATCCTGCCGCTCAGCCATGACGAGGTGGTGCATGGCAAGGGCTCGCTGCTCGCCAAGATGCCGGGCGACCGCTGGCAGAAATTTGCAAACTTGCGCGCCTATCTCGGCTTCATGTGGGGGCACCCGGGTAAAAAGCTTCTGTTCATGGGCGGCGAGTTTGCCCAAACCCGCGAGTGGAACCACGACCGGGCGCTCGACTGGCACGAGCTCGACGACCCAGGGCACCGTGGCGTGCAGAGCCTGGTGCGCGATCTGAACGCGCTCTATCGGGGGACGCCGGCGCTCTACCAGAAGGACGGCGATCTGTCAGGCTTCGAATGGGTGGAGGCCAATGACGGCGAGAACAGCGTGCTCGCCTTTCTGCGTCATGCCGACGGCGCCCCGCCGGCACTCGTCGTCTGCAACTTCACCCCGGTGGTTCGCTATGGCTATCGGCTCGGCGTGCCGCGCGGAGGCCAGTGGCGAGAGCGCCTCAACACCGACGCAACGGCTTACGGCGGAAGCGGCGTCGGCAATCTCGAGCTGGTCAAGGCCGAACCGGTCCCCTCGCATGGGCGCCCCTGTTCGCTGAGCCTGACGCTGCCGCCGCTTGCCACCCTGATCCTCGAGCCCCAGGAGCTGTAAAGGCATGGATCTGCGCCTTGGGCCCGGCGCGCCTTGGTCGCTCGGCGCGAGCTTCGACGGCCGTGGCGTGAACTTTGCGCTGTTCTCGGCCAACGCGACGCGCGTCGAGCTGTGTCTGTTCGACGAGGCCCACGGCCGCGAGACGATGCGGCTGACGCTGCCCGAATATACCAACGAGGTCTGGCACGGCTATGTCTCCGGTCTGGAGCCTGGCCAGCTCTATGGCTATCGCGTGCACGGGCCCTACGACCCGCGCGCCGGCCACCGGTTCAACCCTCACAAGCTCCTGCTCGACCCTTATGCGCGGCTCCATAAGGGGCAGCTCCGCTGGGACGACGCGCTGTTCGGCTACCAGATCGGGTCGAAGCGCGCTGCCGACCTCGCGGTGGACGAGCGGGACAGCGCCCCCTACATGCCGAAATGTGTGGTGGTGGGCGAGAGCGCCGGGCTAAAACGGGCGCGCCCCAACGTGCCGTGGCATCGAACTGTCATCTATGAGGCGCATGTGAAGGGGCTGACCGCCCTCCACCCCGAGGTGCCCGAGCCCCTGCGCGGCACCTTTGGCGGCATCGGCAACCCCGCGATGATCGAGCATCTGGTCAAGCTCGGCGTCACCGCCATCGAGCTCCTGCCCGTGCACGCCTTTATCGACGACCGCCATTTGGTGGAGCAGGGTCTCAGCAACTATTGGGGCTACAACAGCGTTGGCTTCTTTGCGGCCGCGCAGCGCTATCTGTCTCAAGGCTCCGGCGTCGAGGAGTTCAAAGAGATGGTGGACGCGTTGCATAATGCCGGCATCGAGGTTCTGCTCGATGTGGTCTACAACCACACTGCCGAGGGCAACGAACTGGGCCCTACACTCTCCTTCCGCGGCATCGACAACGCATCCTATTACAAGCTTGATGAGGATCCACGGCGCTATTACGACGCGACCGGCTGCGGCAACACGCTCAATATCGGCCATCCCCGCGTGCTGCAGCTCGTGATGGATTCCCTCCGATACTGGGTTGAGGCTTGCGGCGTCGACGGCTTTAGATTCGACCTCGCCACCACGCTCGCCCGCGACACTACCGCCTTCGACCCGAGCTCGTCCTTCCTCGACGCGATCGGCCAGGATCCGGTTTTGAGTAAGATCAAGCTCATCGCCGAACCTTGGGACCTGGGCGAGGACGGTTACCAGGTCGGCGGCTTCCCGCCCGGCTGGGCGGAATGGAATGATCGGTTTCGCGACGATCTCCGCTCCTATTGGAAGGTCGATATGGGGATGTTGCCGGCCCTGGGCCGGCGCGTGTCTGGCTCTGCCGACATCTACGACAATCGCGGCCGGCGGCCGTGGACGAGCATCAACTTCATCGCGGCCCATGATGGTTTTACGCTGCGCGACCTCGTCTCCTATAACGACAAGCACAACGAGGCCAATAAAGAGGACAATCAGGACGGTCACGACGACAATCGCAGCTGGAATTGCGGCGTCGAAGGGCCCACCGACGACCCCGCCGTCCTTGACCTTCGCGATCGCTTGGGCCGCGCTTTTGTGGCGAGCCTTCTGTTCAGCCAAGGCACGCCGATGCTGCAAATGGGCGACGAGCTCGGGCGGACCCAAGGCGGCAACAATAACGCCTTCTGCCAAGACAACGAGATCTCTTGGATGCGTTGGACCGATCTGGGCGACCGCGACGCCGCCTTCCTCGAATTCGTGCACGGCGTTACCAAGTTGAGAGCAGAGCTGCCGCTCTTGCGCTGTTCGCGCTTCTTGCACGGGGAGCCAATCGCGCCCCGACTCAAGAACGTGGCGTGGTTCAAGCCCGACGGCGAGGAGAAGCGCGCCGAGCATTGGGAGGACCCGGTCGCCAAATGCGTTGGCCTCTCACTGGCCGGGGATCGGAAGATTCTGCTCCTCTTATTCAACAGCGACGCCGAACCGATTGAGTTTATCTTCCCTTTCTTCGGCAGGCGGCATTTGCGGTGGCGGCTTCTCTGCGATTCTGCGAACGGCCTAGTGCGGCCGGAGGCGCCGATTGCCATTGGCAAGGCCACGATCCCAGGACGCGGGCTCCTGCTGCTCGAGCGGACCGATTGATGCGCTCCCGCTTCGCCCATCAGATGCCGTTCGGCGCCGAGGTCGGGAACGGCGGCGCCCGCTTCCGACTATGGGCGCCGACGCAAACCAGCGTCGCGCTGGCGGTTGCACAAACGGGCGCGACGCTGCCCATGCAGAAGGTGGGCGACGGCTGGTTCGAACTCCTGACCGACGCCGTCGCGATTGGCCAAGGCTATCGCTTCGTGCTCGCCGACGGCATGTGCGTGCCCGACCCGGCAGCCCGCGCGCAACTGGGCGACGTGCACGGGCCGAGCCGGCTGGTCGATCCGCGCGGATTTGCCTGGCAGACGCCCGGCTGGACGGGCCGGCCTTGGCACGAGGCGGTCATCTACGAGCTGCACCCGGGCACCTTCTCTGGCGACGGCACCTTCGACGGCATTGCCCGAGAGCTCGATCGCCTCGCCGACCTCGGCATCACCGCCATCGAGCTGATGCCGGTGGCGCAGTTCGCGGGCAATCGCGGTTGGGGCTATGACGGGGTGCTCATGTTTGCGCCACACATCGCCTATGGCGGACCCGAGGGACTGAAGAGCCTGATCGATGCGGCGCATGCACGCGGGCTGATGGTGCTGCTCGACGTGGTCTATAATCATTTCGGCCCCGATGGGAATTATCTGCCACTCATCGCGCCGCAGTTCTTCGACGCCCGGCGCAACACCCCCTGGGGTGCGGCCATCGCCTTTATGCAGAGGCCGGTGCGCGACTTCTTCCTGCACAACGTGCTTTATTGGCTGAAGGAGTTCCGCTTCGACGGCCTACGCTTCGACGCCATCGACCACATCGAGGATGGGTCCGAGGAGCCGATCTTGGCCGAGATCGCGCGGCAGGTGCGTGACCGCTTCCCGGACCGCCATGTGCATCTCACCAGCGAAGACGACTACAATTCGACGAGCCTGCTCGAATTTGACGAGAAAGGCCGGCCGCTTCTCTTCACCGCCGAATGGAACGACGACTGGCACCACGCCGTGCACGCGCTCATCACCGGCGAGTGCGATGGCTATTATCAGGACTATGCCGACGTGCCGGCAAAGCGCGTGGCCGACACGCTTGCCACGGGCTTCGGCTATCAGGGCGAGCCTTCGGCCTATCGGGGTGGACGCAACCGCGGCGATCCCTCGGCTCACCTGCCGCCCACAGCCTTCATCAACTTCCTGCAGAACCACGACCAGGCCGGCAACCGCGCCTTCGGCGAGCGAATCGCGAGCCTGACCCGGCCCGAGGCCAACGAAGCGGCGCTCGCCCTTCTCCTGCTCTCCCCGCAAATCCCTCTGTTGTTCATGGGGGAAGAATATGGCGAGCGGGGGCCGTTCCAGTTCTTCACCGACTTCGAGACCGAGCTCGCCGAGGCCGTGCGCACGGGACGGAGGGAAGAGTTTCGTCGCTCGAAAGTCTTTGCCGAGGCTTTCGCGCACGATGCCATTCCCGACCCGAACAGCCTTGCGACCTTCGCCGCCTCGCGCCTCGATCTCGATGGCGCCGACCCGGCCGAGCGCGCGGCCCGCCTCTCCCTGATCAAGCGCCTGCTCGCGGCGCGGCGAGAACACATCGTGCCCCAGCTTGGCAGCCTCGGCGGCCATGCGGGCAAGGTCGAGGCTCTGAATGGCGGGGCCTTCAGCGTGAGCTGGCAGCTAAGGGACAGCGGGTCGCTTGCGGTCGCGGCCAATCTCGCCGGCAGCGAGGCATCCCTCCCAGCACACAAGGACGGAACCCTCGTCTTCGAGCACCCAGACGGTGCCGCCTCTGCTCTCGCACAGGCGACATTGCCGCCCTGGTCCGTCGTTTGCCGCCTTACCCTCGAAAGCCGAGGAGTAGCCCGTGCCCGATAGGCTCGACAGTTTGGCGGAACGCTACGGGATCGCGCCTGGCTATTCCAGCGAGCAGGGCGAATGGATCGAAACCCCGATCGAGACCAGAGCCAAGGTGCTAGGCGCCATGGGCGTGCCCACCGCGACGGAACGCCAGATCGAGACGAGCCTCGCCCACGCTCCCGAGCCTCCGCCCGCCGAGGATGCCGTGGCGGTACCGCGCAGCGGCTTCTGGCCGGAATGGCTCGTGGACCAGCGGGCGTGGGGCCTATCGCTCCAGCTCTATGGTCTGCGCTCGGAGCGCAATTGGGGCATCGGCGATTTCGAGGACTTGGCCCGCCTCGCCGAGCTCGTGGCCCGCTTCGGCGCCGACTTTATCGGGGTCAGCCCGCTGCACGCGCTGTTCCTCGCCGACCCCACCCGCATCAGCCCTTACTCACCGTCGAGCCGCAGCTTCCTCAATCCCCTGTTGATTGCGCCCGACCGCGTGCCGGGCTCTGAGCAGCTGGCGGGTCGTGACGCGCTGACCGCGGAGCTCGCCGAGCTCCGAAAGACCGAGCTCGTCGACTATGTGGCGGTGCAGCGCGTCAAGCTCCGCACCCTCGAAGCCCTGTTCGACCATTTCGTCAAAGCCGACGACGCCGAGCCGAAAGAGGCCTTCGCACTTTACCGCCGCGAGCAGGGCGACGCGCTCGCCCATCACGCGCTCTATGAGGCGCTTGCCGAGCATTTCGTGGCGCGCGGCGGCAGCGTCGCCTGGACCGGCTGGCCTGCCGGTTTTGGCGACCCGAAGAGTCTGGCGGTGCGCGACTTCGCCCGCGGGGCCAAGCGGCGCATCGAGTTCCACAGCTGGCTGCAATGGGTCGCCGACGCCCAGCTTGCTCGCGCGCAAGCACGTGCCAAGGCCGCGGGCATGCGCATCGGGCTTTATCTCGACCTTGCCGTCGGCGTATCCCCCGACGGCGCCACGAGCTGGTCCGGCGGCAAGGCGATCGCGCGCCAGGCCCGCATCGGCTGTCCGCCCGACCCCTTCACCACCGAGGGCCAGGACTGGGGGCTCGTCCCCTTCGCGCCGCGCGGGCTGGCGCAAGAAGGCTACGAGCCGTTCCGCGCGCTGCTTCGCGCCAATATGCGCCATGCCGGCGCGCTCCGCCTCGACCACGCCATGGGCTTGGCCCGGCTCTATTGGGTGCCGGAAGGGATGAGCGCGCGGAATGGCGCCTATGTGCGCTACCCGTTCCGCCCGCTGCTCGAGGCTGTCGCCGAGGAATCCTGGGTATTCCGCTCCATCGTCATCGGCGAGGATCTCGGCACCCTGCCGCCAGGCTTCACCGACACCATCGTGCGGGCCGGGCTGCTGAGCTACCAGGTGCTCTATTTCGGCCATACCGGCATGGCCTTTCAGCCGCCGGAAGCCTATCGGCGCGAGGCTTTGGTCTGCGCCTCGACCCACGACCTGCCCACGCTTAAAGGCTGGTCGATCGGCGGCGACATCGATTGGCGCCTGAAGGCGGGACGCACCACGGAGGCGGAAGCCAGCCGCCTATGGGAGGACCGCAAGCGCGAGCGGCGCCTGCTAGGTGAAGCCCTAACCGAGGCTGGCCTTTATGAGGCTAGCCTTTATCCCGATGCACGCGCCTTGAAGGACGGCCGCACCGCGAACCAGCAAGCGATGCCGGACGAGATGCTCATCGCCGTGCACCGCTTTCTCGCCCGCACCCCTTGCCGCTTGTTGGCGGTGCAGCTCGACGATGCGCTGGGGGCCATTGAGCAGGCGAACGTGCCGGGCACGATGGACGAGCATCCCAATTGGCGGCGCAAGATGGCCGTGACCATCGAGGAGCTCGGCGCCCAGCCTCTCTTCGGGTCGCTGTTTGACGCGGTCGCCACGGAGCGACCGCGTCCGCGAACCTTGGGCCCGCGACCGCGATTCAATCCAGTTTGAGCTGGGCATGGGAAATCTCGGCCACAATAATGGACGAGCCCCATCTGATCATCAAGAACAGCCCGGCTGCGATGCCGATGTTGACGGCCCTGTTGAGCCCGTGAGCGAGCCGCTTGTCCTCCATGAAGCTAAACAGGTTCACGTACCACTGATCGGCATAGGAGAGGCAGTAGAGGAAGATCACGATCAGCGCGAACTCGTGGAGATAGAACAGCACCGTGCTGCCAGACTTCTCGGCGAAATATTTCAACCCTCCGACCAGGACGAAATTGCGCAAGAGGTTGAAGAACCACTGCGAGAAATTGCGCACCACAGCGAGGACGGCGATCTCCCCTTCCAGCTGCACAAGTAGCTGTTTGCGATAGCCGCTGAAATCCACGGGCGGCACGAAGATCTTGCCGTCGCCGATGCGGCCGCTGCGGGCAGCCTCGCTGATGGCATCGACCACATTATCGGCAATGGCATCGTCCACGGCGATCTCGAGCTTCGCCTTGGGCACGTAACTCGTGGTGTATTCGGCGCCGCGATAGATCTCGGTCTGGCCCTTCTGCCGGCCGAAGCCGCGCACCTCGCTCACGGTCAGGCCCTGCACGCCGATGGCCGCCAGAGCATCGCGCACCGCGTCGAGATGGTGCGGCTGGATCACTGCGATGACTATTTCATGAGGCGTCTTCCCTACTTACATATTGTCGCCGCGCTCGCCGTGGATCCTGAGATCGAGGCCTTGCTCCTCGGTCGCGGGCAGCCGACCTTAAGACCCGTGACCGCCCGCACCTGCTTGGCGAGGACGAAGCTCACCGCCGCCGACCATAGCAAAACCACGATGAGACCGGTGAGCTGAATCGCAAGCTGCGCCTCCATGCTGCGGCCTTCGGCGAGCCCCAGCTGGGCCCACTTTAGCCCGAGGCCGGCGTGACGCCTCACGCGACACGGCCCACAATCTAGGGTTCGGCCGTGCTATATTCAGAAGATGAGCAAGGCCTTCACCAAGGAGACCGATGCGGGCGAGGTCTATGACGACCTGCCCGACCGGCCGGTGTCGCCGCATAACCTCGTCACGCCCAAAGGGCTTGAGCTGATCGAGGCCGAATTGGCACGCGTGCACCAAGAGCACGCGGCAGCGCATGAGGCCGAGGACCGGCCAAAGCTCGCCAAGATCAACCGGGATCTGCGCTATTGGATCTCGCGCCGAGCAACCGCCCAAGTCATGGAGCCGCCGAGCGACGCCGTGGAAGTGCATTTCGGCTCGACGGTGACGATCCTGCGCGAGGACGGCCGCCGCCAGACCTACCGCATCGTCGGCGAGGACGAGGCGGAACCCTCGCAAGGCACCCTGTCTTATGTGTCGCCCGTGGCCCAGGCGCTGATGGGCAAGCAGGTCGGCGACACGGTACAGGCCGGCACCGCCGATGCGGAGATCGTCGAGATCAGCTAATAGGACTTGTCATCCAGAGGCGCGAGGCGCCATCGCCGCCGAGTCTCGAAGGATGACGGATTACGCCGGCCTCGAGGGCTTCGTCGGCTTCTCCAGCATGAGCTTGCCCTGCTTCTGCACCAGCGCCTTGGCCTTGTTGGCGAACATGGCCAGCATCCAGGGCAGCTGCACCTCGAGCCGCACATGGTCCTCGGCCACGTCCACCGTGCCGGTGGTACTTTGGCCGAGCAGGCTCGCCTGGAAATCGAGGTGGTCGCCCGCCCATTCGTCCTTCAGCACCACGAATTTCTCGCCGAAGGTTGAGCGGACATTGCCGAAGCCCGCTCGCAGGCGGCGGATGGCCTCCTGCTTGCCAAGCCGATGGGGGATGTTGACGACGACGGGCTCAGCCATGTGCTTGCTTTTCCTTCGCTTTCCTGACGACCGGTGTCAGCACATGTATCTGCATATGTAAGAGAGCCGGCCCTTCCCTACCAGGGGCATCCGCAATGAAGCCTAGCCCGCGGGCTTGGCGTCGCTATGGCCGAGGTCCCGCTCGGGCGCGATCTCGTCTCTCACGATCTGCTTCAGCTCCTTGATGTCGGGGAAGCGGCCGTGCTCCTTGCGCGACCAGAGAAGCTTGTCGTCCAGCCGCACCTCGAACACGCCGCCGGTCTTGTCTGGCACCAGCGTGACCGAGCCGAGCTCATCGGCGAAAGTGGTGAGCAGCTCCTGCGCCATCCAGCTGGCCCTGAGCAGCCACCCGCACAGCCAGCAATAGGTGATGGAGACGTTGGGCCGAAGCACCCTCTATGAATGACTCGCAAACGGCGCCGCCGCAATGGCCTATCCGCAACGACCCCGCCCGAAGCGCCCTCGTGCCGCCCTCCCATCGCTGAGGCCCGCACTGCGACAACGCATCCGCAAGCTCGGCCTCAAATTTATGATTGCGCCAACGTCCCTTGGTGTGAAGTATCGACCACGGGCTTTTCGGCGCACTGTCGCTGAATGTTTGGCGCCCGCCCCCGATTCGTACGCCAGCGTGCAAATCGCGTCGCAAAACGTGACGTCCCCTCTGCTCTTCGCGTGAAGGATGAAGACATGGCTGAAGCCAGTAGAGCGGTGCGGCTAGCGGGATCGGTCCTGGATTGCCGGTGTCATGTCTGCGCCTTTTTCAACAACCGCGACGACGAGTATGACGTCATGGTCCCCTTCATCAAGGAGGGCCTCGACGCGGGCGATCGTGCTGTTGAGATCATCGACAAGCACCAACGCGCCGAGCGCATGCAACGGCTAGTGGCAAGCGGCATCAATACCGCTGCCGCCATGCAGAGCGGTCAGCTCGATGTGCGGACGTGGGAAAGCACGCATTTGCGGCCTGGGCACTTCGATCAATACGCCATGATCGGCCTGCTCGAGGAGATCGCCACCGCCGGCGCTCGGCGCGGGACCGGCGTGACCCGCCTGTGGGCGAATATGGAATGGGCGCTCGAGGATACTCCCGGCGTGCACGACCTCGTCGAATATGAGTCGCGCCTGAACTACATCCTGCCGAACTACGACGCCGCCGCCGTTTGCGCCTACGATGTGACGCGGTTCAGCGGCTCCGTGATCACGGATATTTTGCGCACGCATCCGCAGGTGATCGTCGGAGGTCTCATGCGCGAGAACCCGTTCTATGTTCCCCCGGACGAGTTCCTGCTGGAGCTGCGTGGCCGTGAGGCCCACGCCCACTAGCGACGGCGCGCCGGCAGCATAGTCGACGTCGCCTCAGGGCTGCGGCGGCGGGCTTCCGCTTTCCGGCGGCGGATGTCCCTTCAGATGCGGCGGCATTTGGTGCAAGGCTTGATCGAAGGGTGCCGACGAGATCGTGACGTCTCCGGTGAAAGGGAAATCGAGGATCACGGCCGGAAGCAGAGCAAGTGCAACCAGCGCGGCGAGCGTGGCCGTCATCAATGTCTGCGCAACGAGGTTCGAGCTTCCGAAAAACGCGGGATAGCCGAGCGTGATCATGCCGCCCGCGATCAGCACGAGCCACAGGATGCTCGGCACCGAGCCGTCGGCGCTGTCCAGCCGTTCGTTGCGATTGTCCTCGATCACCCCAAGTAAGCGGAGGGCTTGCTGATAGAGCGCCAGATCGCGCAGCTGCTCGATCTGCAAGTCGAAGATAGCTTCGCTCAAATGTGCAAGGGCATGGGTTGCCTTCTCGCTTGGAACTCCTTGCGCCATGGCCGGCCATTCCGAGCGCCGCACTTCTTCCGCATAGTCAACGAGAGGCGCGCGGATGCCACTGCCGCCCGGTTGCGGGAGGGCGTAGGAGATTTGCGTGAGATCGGCGATGGCTTTCGCCTCGTTGCGGACCGCGGTTTCGGTGTTGCGGTAGTCTTCCCAGACGGCGATGACGACGAAGCCGAGCAGGACCGCGTACAGCACGCCGATGACCGAGAACTTGAATCCGGCGACCTCATTATTAAGGCTTAAGCGGTCGCCGCCCCAAGTGAGGCGGCACAAAAGCATGAGTCCGACGCTGTAAAGCTCGGCGACCGCGACGACTATGATCACGGTCAACCACAGCGGCATCTCGTTCATTAACCGAATCAGGATCATGGGGTAAGCGGTCACCCTCAGGCTTCAAGCGATGAGCTTCGCATCTTTCACGGCACGTCATCCTGGGAATTGTGAGCGAGGGTTGCGCCAAGCGGAGTTCGGCGAGGTCCAAGGTTATTCGCCGCCGTTCGAGCCAATCAACGGCATGACGGCGGCATTGCGGCGAGCGAGCCCCTATCGCCCTAAAGAATACCGGGGATTTTTCTCGAAAAGTTGCGAAAGAGTCATCGGATTTCGCTAGGCAGGTGGCAGGAGCTCTCCTGATACGAGTCTTCGGCTCGGCTCCCTCTTGATAGCGGTGAAGCGGGCCTGAGGAGGACATCATGGCAGACGACAAAGGTGAACCGAAGCGCGGGGGCCGCCCGCCAATGGAGCTCGACCGCCGCAACATCCTTCTGAGCAGCGCGTCGCTGTTCGCGCTGTCCATGGTGGGAGCGGGCGCTGCCGGCGCCGGCGCGCAAGCCGAGCCCGCAGCCGCGCCCAAGCCGCAAGCCGGAAGCTCGCTGCCCAACATCATCTTCATCATGGGCGACGATATCGGCTGGTTCAACATCGGTGCCTATCACCGCGGCATGATGGCGGGCCGCACGCCCAACCTCGACAAGCTCGCAAGCGAAGGCATGCTGTTCACCGACTACTACGCCGAGGCGAGCTGTACCGCCGGCCGCGCCAATTTCATCACCGGCGAGCTGCCGATCCGGACGGGCTTAACCACCGTGGGCCAGGCAGGCGCCACCGTGGGCATGCCGGCAGAGGCGCCCACCATCGCCACGGCGCTCAAGGCCATGGGCTATGCCACCGGCCAGTTCGGCAAGAACCACCTTGGCGACCGCAACGAATATCTGCCGACGGTGCACGGCTTCGATGAGTTCTGGGGCTACCTCTATCACCTCGACGCCATGGAGGACCCGTTCCATCCGAACTACCCGCAGAACCTCAAATCCGATGTCGGCCCGCGCAACCTGCTGCATTGCCTAGCGACCGACACCGACGATGCGACGGTCGATCCGCGCTGGGGCAAGGTCGGCAAGCAGAAGATCACCGATGAGGGGCCGTTGCCGCCCCACCCCATGCCCGGCATCAAGTACAACATGGAGACCGTCGACGGGATCATCCTCGACAAGACGCTTGCCTTCATCGACAAGGCGAAGGGCGACGGCAATCCGTTCTTCGTGTGGATGAACCCCACGCGCATGCATATCGTCACCCACCTCTCCGAGAAATACGAGGGCATGCGTAACTCGCAGAACGGCTGGTCAATCGAGGAAGCCGGAATGGCGCAGCTCGACGACGCGGTCGGCGGGGTGATGCAGAAGCTCAAGGACCTCGGGATCGACGACAACACCATCGTGGCGTTCTCGACCGACAATGGCACCGAGAACTTCACCTGGCCCGATGGCGGCCAGACGCCGTTCGCGGGCGGCAAAGGGACGGCGCTGGAAGGCGGCTTCCGCGTGCCCTGCATCCTACGTTGGCCGGGCAAGGTGCCGGCCGGCAAGATCGAGAACGGCGTCATGTCCGGGCTCGACTGGTTTCCGACTCTTGTCGCTGCCGCCGGCAATCCCAACATCGTCGAGGAGTTGAAGGCCGGCAAGCCGCTCGGCGACCAAAGCTACAAGGTCCATCTCGACGGCTACAACCAGCTCGACTTCATCACCGGCAAGGGGCCGTCGGGGCGCAACGAGATCTTCTACTTCACCGAGGAGACGCTCGGGGCGGTGCGCATCAGCGACTACAAATACCGCTTCATCGACCAGCCCGGGGGCTGGACGGGCAATACGGTCAAGGTCAACTGGCCCATCCTGACGAATTTGCGGCTCGATCCCTTTGAGCGCACGGGAATGGACGGATCGATGGAGTACGCCAATTGGTACATCTATGAGTTCTGGCGGTTCGTCTTCGTCCAGCAGGAGGTGGCCAAGTTCGGCGCGAGCTTCGTCGAGTTCCCGCCGATGCAGAAGCCCGCTTCGTTCAACCTGGAAGCCGTCAAACAGCAGATCCTTGCGGCCATCAAGTCGCGCCAGGGCGATTAGGCAGGCCGAAAAGCGGCTGACCTGCGGCCGACCTGAGGGGTGGTGCCGTGCCCACGGGCTTTTTTCGAGGAGGTCTCGATGCTTTTGATTCTTAGCCGCCGAGCCGTCCTTGCAGGCGTCCTGGCAGCCGGGCTTTTCGGCTTCGCCTCTGGGCAAGCGCAGTCAGAAGTCCCCGACCCCCTGCCCTCCTGGAACGAAGGGCCGGTGAAGAAATCGATCATCGATTTCGTCACCCGGGTGACGAAAGAAGGCGGCCCCGACTATGTGAAGCCCGAGCTGCGCATCGCCACTATCGACAATGACGGCACGCTCTGGGTCGAGCAGCCGATGTACACCCAGCTCGCCTTCGCGCTCGACCGGGTGAAGGTGCTGGCGCCGCAGCACCCGGAGTGGAAGACGACGCAGCCCTTTAAGGCCGTGCTCGATGGCGATGTAGAAGCGTTGGCGGCGTCGGGCGAGAAAGGCATGGTCGAGATCATCGCCGCGACCCATTCCGGCATGAGCACCGACGATTTCTTGAAGATCGTCGGCGACTGGCTCGCCACCGCCAAGCATCCGCGCTTCAAGCGCCTCTACACCGAGCTCGTTTATCAGCCGATGATCGAGCTCTTGGTCTATCTCCGCGCCAACCAGTTCAAGACCTTCATCGTCTCGGGCGGCGGCCAGGAGTTCATGCGCGTCTTCGCCGAGAAGACCTATGACGTCCCGCCCGAGCAGGTGGTGGGCTCAGGTAGCGCGACCCAGTTCGAAACGTGGGACGAGGCCCCGGTGCTGATGCGCCTGCCTAAGGTCGATTTCATCGATGATGGTCCCGGTAAACCCGTCGGCATCAACCGCTTCATCGGCCGCCACCCGATCTTCGCCTTCGGCAATTCCGACGGCGACAAGGAGATGCTGGAATGGACGGCGGCACGCCCCGGCCTGAGCTTCATGGGGCTCGTGCATCACACCGACGGGGTGCGTGAGTACGCCTATGATCGCCAATCGAAGTTCGGCAAGCTCGACAAGGCGCTGGACGAGGCAAACGCCAAAGGTTGGGCCGTCGTCGACATGAAAAAGGACTGGAAGACGATCTTTCCACCAGAGGCGAAGACGCCATGACGGTGAGTGCCGCCACCCACTCTCACGCCGAGCAGCCAGAGCAGCCGTCGGCGCCACACACTGCCGAATCTCCTCCCGGCATGGTCTGGATTCCGGCAGGCGAGTTCCTCATGGGCTCCGACCGGCATTACCCGGAGGAGGCTCCCGTCCACCGCGTGGCGGTCGATGGCTTCTATATGGACCAGCACCTCGTCACCAATGCCGAGTTCCGCCGCTTCGTCGAGGCGACGGGTCACGTCACCTTTGCCGAGATCGCGCCTAACCCTGCGGACTATCCCGGCGCGCTGCCGCAGATGTTGGTGCCGAGCTCGCTCGTCTTCGTGCAGCCTAAGGACCGCGTCGACATGGGCAATATCGGCAATTGGTGGATGTTCATGCGGGGCGCGGACTGGCGCCACCCCTATGGGCCGAAGAGCACGCTCGACGGCCTCGACCACCATCCCGTGGTGCATATCGCCTTTAGTGACGCCGAGGCCTACGCCAAATGGGCGGGCAAAGAGCTGCCGACCGAGGCCGAATGGGAGTACGCCGCCCGTGGCGGCGTCGAAGGCGCGGAGTTCGCCTGGGGCGATGAGGTCACGCCCGGCGGCCGCTACATGGCCAATTACTGGCAGGGCGAGTTCCCCTGGCAGAATCTGGCGACCGACGGCTTTGAGCGCACCTCCCCGGTCGGCGCCTTCGCTGCGAACAGCTTCGGCCTTTACGACATGATCGCCAACACCTGGGAGTGGACGACCGACTGGTATCAGGCGCGCCATCCGGCCGAGCGGCAGAAGGCCTGCTGCGTGCCACATAATCCGCGTGGCGCCCGCAAGCAGGACAGCTACGATCCGAACCAGCCAAAGATCAAAATCCCGCGCAAAGTTTTGAAGGGCGGCTCGCATCTCTGCGCCAAGAACTATTGCTACCGCTACCGCCCGGCGGCGCGCTACCCGCACCCGGTCGACACCTCGACCTCCCATATCGGCTTCCGCAGCATTGTCCGAAAACGGAATGATCAGTCATGACCCGCTTGCTGCCGGTCCCGAGTTCAATGCTCGGCGCGTTTCTGTCGGCGAGCCTGATTTGCTTTGCGCTCGCAGCATCCACCGCCGCGCAAGCGCAGGCGCCGACAACCGCCACACCGATCCCGCCCTCGATCACCACGCCCGATAGTGTCGAGACCACGCTCGGCACGCTGCACTTCGAGGACGGCATACCGAGCCCGGAGACGGCGCAGAAAGTCTACGACCAGCTCGACCTACAGCGCGGCGTCGAGGCTTTCCTCAACGGCCTCCGCGGCGTCTCCATCTACGCGGCGCGAAAAGGCATGCGCGATGCAGGCCTCAAGGACAACGACGTCCTGATCTTCTCGGGGCTGATGGATTCGCGGTCCCTGTTCCTGACCGCCAACGCCGACACCGTGTACTTCTTCAGCAATGTCGACCTCGGCAAGGGACCCATGGTGGTCGAGACGCCTCCGGGAACGCTCGGGCTATTCGACGATCTGTGGTTCCGCTGGGTGATCGATTTCGGGACGCCGGGTCCGGATCGCGGGCTGGGCGGGAAGTATCTCTTGCTGCCGCCCGGCTATGACGGCCCCTTGCCCGATGGCGGCTACTTCATCGGACGCCCCACCACCACCTCCGTCGCGCTTCTCGGCCGCGCCTTCCTCGTCAACAACGACCCGAAGCCGGCAGTCGACGTCATCAAGAAGTCGCTGAAGATCTATCCCTACGTTCCGGGGTCCTATGGGACGAGCATCGGGACCTTTCTCACCGGCAAGGGTCCCCTCGCCCCATTGAGCGAGCCGATCACGCCGAAATTTGTCGAGGGCACAGGGGTCGCAATGAACACGATCCCGCCCAACGACTTCTCCTATTACGAGATGCTCGATGCGCTGGTGCAGGAGCAGCCGGCCGAAGCGCTTGAGCCTGAGATCGGCGGCCAATTCGCCGCGATCGGCATCGCCAAGGGCAAGCCGTTCAACCCGGATGCGCGCATGCGCAAGATCCTCACCGACGCTGTCGCGGTGGGCAACGCCGCCGGCCGGACGCTCGATTTTCGCGCGCGCCCCTCGGAGGGCTTCGGCTACTACGGAGACCAGTCACTGTGGCTGAACCCGCTATTCGTAGGCGGCTACGACTTCACGCGACCGCCGCCCGAGATCACCAAGGAGGGCGTCAAGCAATTCCCCTATACCGGCGCTAAAACGCTCGACGCGCGGGCCGCCTTCTTCTACGCCGCCACCGGGGTCACGCCGGCGATGGTCATGCGCCTACCCGATGTCGGTTCGCAATATCTCTTTGGCATCCTCGATTCGAGCGGCCAGACTTTCGATGGCGCCAAGACCTATAAAGTGACCCTGCCGCCGAACATTCCTGCGGCAAAGTTCTGGTCGCTGACGCTCTATGACAACCAGACCCGCTCGATGCTCCAGACCGCGCAACGATTTCCGCGGGCGGGCAGCCAAAGCTTCCCGAGCCCAGCGGCCGAGGCGAATGCCAACGGATCGACGACGGTCTATTTCGGGTCGAGCAAGCCTATGGGTGTGAAGGACGGCAATTGGATCCAGACGCTGCCGGGGAAACGGTGGTTCGTGATCCTGCGGCTCTACAGCCCGCTTGAGTCGTTCTTCAGCAAGACTTGGCGTCCAAGCGAGATCGAGGAGGTCGCCAACTGACGCCAGCGCCAACCTCGTCGCTCAGTCTCTGATCGTTACTTCAGAGTGCAATTGCCGAAGATCGCGAAGGACGACGCGCCGCTCGAGATGCCGCCGGTGAGCGCGCCGGTCTCAAGCGACACCGTCATGTTCCAGGTATCCTGACCCTGCGTGCCGTAGAGGAAGATGTTCTTGTCGGTCGAGGTCAGGCCCTCGATGTCCTCGGTCCGGCCCGCATCGCCGATGGCAGCGCCGGTCAACTGCTTCTTGTCGACATCGAGCACGATGAATGCGGACAGTTTGATGGCGTCCAAGGAGGCCCGCTTGCAGCCGTCCACGGCCTGGCATTCATAGACCTCGTTGATGGCGCAGATGTAAGAGCCCGAACCCGCGGAGGCGGTGATCGGGGCGAGGCAAATGGACGCCAGCAGAAACGCCGTCGAAATCGAGATACGCATCGCCATCCCCCTTACATCGACACTTGGTAGCCGCGCGCGGTGAGACAGGCTGCCCCGGCGGCGAGATAATCGGCATAGAGCGCATCGAGGTCGGCTGCTTGTCTGCGGTTGATCACGCCGCCGATCAGGCCGACTGGCGGCGGTGCCGCCGCGACGACAGGGCCGCTCGGGGTTGGGATGACGATCGGGGGTTGCGCGACCGGCCCGCTGACATAGCCTCCGACCGCTCCCGGGCGGACGATGATCGGGAGACCGGAAGGATTGTAGCCGCTCGCGGCGACCGCGAAATCAGCGCAGGCGGCGCGATCGTTTTCCTGCTGCTGCGGGCTCTGGCCCTGTAGGGGATAGATGATGAGCGCGCGGGCAAACGCCTCCGGCGCTAGGCTGGTGATCATGACCAAGACGGCCAGACCGCAGGCGAGGCGACCAACTCGTTTCATATGGTTCCTCCCAAGAATAGGTGCGTTCAACCGCTTCACCGCGATGGCGTCCCCGGCAACACTCTCTTAGATGCCCAGATTGATCGCCAAGGAACCTGCAGAACGTGCCTACTTTACACGCATGGGCTCCCGATAGAAGTGCCCTTTCTCGATCCCGCGGGAAGCCCGGTGAGAGCCCTGTCAGGGCGCCGATGGAGGATCTCGATCGGCGGGGATGCCGATGAAATGTCGGTAGAGCGCGACCACCCGGTTCACATATGAGCCCACCGGTACGCCCAACAACGACGTCACGTCGCTCGTCCGGGACAGCCCGTCGCTGGCGGCGCCAGCAAGGACGCCAGAGAACGCGTGCGCAAAGGCTGATGGCGAGGCGCTAGACGCGGCCCTGGCGACCCGGGCCCGGCGATTGTTGCATATTGGCATCCCTGCCGCCGTATCTGCGACCTTTAAGCCTCTACCCGATAGCCAAACAGCTTGTAGCCGATCTAGGCTGAGGCTGAAAATCGTCCGGTCGCATCTTTGGGGGGTCACGATGCCACGGGATAGCGCCTCACTACGCCGCACAGTAAAGGGCGTCGCTTTGGCGACAGCTCTCCTTGCCACGATAGCCACAAACGCCCACGCCGCCGAGTTCGGGACGGGCCCCTGGGTCAAAGGCTATAGCGACATCTTCAGCGGTATTCTCCCGCCAGTGCCCGGCGTCTATGTCCGCAACGACGCCTACCACTACGACGGCAGCGCCGACAGGACGGTCTTCGATGGCCTGGTCCAGATAGGGGTGGAGGAGAAGTATCTCGCCGATATCATGGCGGTGACCTACGTGACCTCGGCCAAGATCTTGGGCGGCACCTATGCTTTTGCCGTGGCTCCGAGCGTCGTCGACATGAATGTCGATGTCAACGTCGGGATTGGTAGGTTCACCGTCCCGGTCGGCCCCGTCAACATTCCCGTTGGGCCATTCTCCTTCAATTTCAGCGACAGCGAGGTCGCGCTAGGCGATACGGCCTTCGCACCGCTCATCCTCGGCTGGAACGCCGGCAATTTCTATTGGAACTTCACCCTATTCGGCTTCGCCCCCACCGGCGACTACAACATCCACCAGCTTGCCAATACCAGTCAGAACCATTGGGCGGTGATGCCGCGGCTTGCCGCCACCTATTTCGATCCGAAGACGGGTTGGGAGGCTTCCGGCGCTGCGATCTATTCGGTGAGCTGGGAGAACCCGGCCACCAACTACGAGACCGGCAATATCCTCAATCTGGAGGGGGCGATCACCAAGAACTTTGGCCCGCTCGGAGTGGGCGGTGTCGCTTACGCCATGATCCAAACCACCCCGGATAGCGGCGCCGGCGCGCGGCTTGGGTCTTTCGAATCGCAGGTCTTCGGTATCGGCCCGATCGTGAGTTTGACGCTAGGCGGCGCGACGCCGACTCCGCTCACGCTTCTGGTGAAGTGGTATCACGAGTTCGATGCGGAGAACACGTTCGAAGGCAACACCGTGGACGGCGCTTTCAGCTTCAAGTTCTAAGCCTTGCCGTCAAAGCGCCGTCGACCGCGACGACGCGCGCGACGGCCGCCGCGGCCGCGACACCGGCGGGCCCATCTCGCGGGGCCTTGAGCCGACCAAATCTTGCAGCGTGTGCTGGTCGAGCACGCCGATGAAGGCATCGAGCGCCTCTCCAAGCAGGCGATTGATCGGGGCGGCGCGCTTGATGCCGCAAGGAGGAGCGGTGCCGCCGACGCATTCGGCCTCCACATGCGTGGTCTCCGTGACGCGGAGAACGTCTCCGATCCTGATCTTCTCCGGCGGCCGCGCGAGCTTCAGCCCGCCGAGCCTGCCGCGCGAGGTCTTGAGGAAGCCGCCCCGCACCAGCATGGGCACGATCTTGGCCACATTGAATTCCGTAATGCCGTAAAGATGCGCGATCTCACCGGCCCTGACATACTCTCCGCCGGAAAGCGCGCAGTGCGTCAGAATCCGGATCGCGTAGCTGGTCTGTTTGGTGAGTCGCATCGTTCTCTCGTTCCTTCTCGCGACTATACCAGATGGCGCAACTGGCGATAGGCAACGGAATGCCATCTGAGGTCGCGAAGCAGACCGGGATGCAAAAGTCGACTCTAGAATTCTGGAAAGCGGCCAGCACTTTGTGGGTCGTCGCTGCCGGCATGGTCGCTGCCCTTTTCGCAGCCTATTTGGTCTTCTCCCATGCGGGCCTGAGAAGCACCAATCCAAGCGGCGACTGGGCGCATCACATGGCGCTGATCGATGTCCTGTTCAATGGCGCCCGTCGGGCATCCGGGAGGGCTTCCCATCGGGGCTTCTTCTCGATTAGGTGGCGCGGATGGTGAAAACAGTGAGGGCTGGGTTTAGGAGCGTCATGGCATATCTGGTGCGCGCGCTCATTGCGCTCTTTCTGCTTTTCGCATCGGCCAATGCAGTGTTCGCCAAGCCAAACATCGTCGTCATCCTCACCGATGACCAGGAGGACACCGGCTCAATGGCTTACATGCCGAAAGTGCATTCGCTTCTCGCCGAACGCGGGCTGACCTTCACCAATAGCTTCGTCAATTTCTCTTTGTGCGCCCCTAGCAGGGCGTCATTTCTGACGGGGCAAGCCGCACATAACCACGGCGTCATCTCCAATGAAGCAATAAGGAGTGGTGGTTGGCAGGCGTTCAAGAGCAAAGAAGGAAATGCCCTTCCAGACTGGCTCAAGGCGGCCGGCTATCGCACGGCCCTCATCGGCAAGTACATCAATGAATCCGGCGCGGGAGCCGACCGCGGAGCGCCCCCGACTTGGATGCCGCCGGGATGGGACCTTTGGTTCTCATTTGCCGGCGGCGACGGGTACTACGACTATCAGATCAACGATAACGGCACGATCCGCAAATTCGATTTGACCGAAAGCGATTACTCAACCGACGTGCTCAAGGAGCGAGCCACGCAATTCATCGCTGATCAAGCGGACGCAAAAGAGCCGTTCTTTATGCTCATCGCGCCCAGAGCCCCACACGCGCCCTCAACCTCAGCCCCAAGGCACGCCACTCTTTTTGCGGATGTGATCATGCCCAGGACTCCTGCATTTAACGAGGACGACGTGAGCGACAAGCCCGCCTGGATCCGTGAGGCTCCAAGTCTGGACGCCTCGGCCACGGCTCGACTCGACAACAATTACCGGTCCGAGCTTCAATCTCTACAAGCGGTCGACGATCTCGTTGAAGCGGTCTGCACGGCTTTGCAGAAGGCGGGGAAGTGGGACGACACGTACATTATCTTCACGTCCGATAACGGGATGATCTACGGGGACCATCGGCGGATCGGTAAAATCCTGCCCTATGAGGGATCCATCAGAGTTCCACTGGTCGTACGCGGCCCGGGCATTCCCGCAAATCAGTCACGCACCGAGCTCATCAATAATCTCGATGTCGTTGCCACGGTTGAAGAGCTTGCAGGCGTTGAGCCTGAGCTTATTGCCGATGGGCGATCGCTGACGCCACTGTTTGCGGACGCCAAAGCGCCCTGGCGAAGCGCAATCCTGTTTGAGGGCTCGGAGCTTGGCGCGCGACCCACGTCTTGGCTGAATTACTTCAGGGGCCTGATGGGACACGAGCGCAGTAAGAAATCGCAAAAGGACGATGGTCGTGAATTCACTGCAGTACGAACTGCAAATCGAAAATACGTTAGAGGTGGCGACGGATTCGAGGAGCTTTACGATTTGGTGGCCGATCCCTATGAACTCGAGAACAAGGCCGCTGACCCCGCTTACGCAAGCGATTTGGCGACACTACGCGAGACCCTCGACCTACTGAAGTCCTGCGCGGGCGCGAGCTGCTGGGTCCCGTAATTCCCGTGTCACGATGTGGATCCCGCCCGACTGCAAGTGAGGGCGGCCCGCTCGCTCCAGCATTTTCCTGAACGGCGCAACCAGAGCAAGCCTCGACAAGATCGGGCAAGCCGCTAGGCCTTCGCCTCCCTAGATGCCCCGCACCGTGAGCTAGCGCGCCTTCTTGCCTGACGTCGTCGTCGCAGGGCCGCTGACGTCGGGGACGTCTTCGCCAAGCGCGGTGGCAAGATCGATCTGATGGTCCTGCTCCTGCACCAGGATGTCGCGGATCTGCTCCGCCATGGCGAATTCGCCCAGCGCCTCGCATTGCCGCACCCGCTCGCGATAATTGCGGATCGTCTCGTTCTCATTGTCGAGATCGAAGCGGAGCATGTCGCGGGCCTTCTCCGAGATGCGGACCGGCTTTGCGGTGACGGTCGGCATCTTGCCGAGATAGTCGATCTGCCGCGAGATGATCAGGGCATGGCTGAGCTCTTGCTTGGCGTGCTCCTCAAGCTGCGCGGCGATGGCCATATACTCCGCGCCCTTCAGCACCTGCGAATAGACCACATAGGCGATGATCGCTTGGTATTCGCGCGAGAGATCCTCGTTCAGGAGCTCGGCCAATTGATCGCGGGAAACTGCTTGCTCAGCCATGTGATCCTCCATTCTAGGAACGCAAAACGGGCCACGCCGCGCCGCGGCGTCGCCCGCCAAGCGCTCGCCTTCTCATCCCTGTCGCGGGCTCTGACCAGCATACCGCCATGCTTGGGCCTGGTTCCAGCCCAACCAATAAATGCGGCACAAGACATTGATGGGCAGCAAACGCGCCTCCGACAGCTTTCGCCAAATGAGAAACCGTGTTGCCGCCGCCTCCCGATGGCCGGCGGCCTTGGCGTCGCACGCCGGTTGGCGACGCTGACGACAGCCTCTACAGTCATGCCTGGCCCGCGCCGAGAAGCGAGCGAGGCGCTTTGACGGCCGCAAATTCTGCTTAAGGGGCAATGACGGTGCGATAGCGAGGAGCCATGGCAACAGACCCATCATCCGCGGGTGCCGCCAGCAACGCCAGTTTTTCGGCCATGCACCCCCGGCATGCGCAGACCTTTCCGACGCTCACGCCAGAGGAGATCGAGCGGCTACGCCGCTTTGGCACGGTCCGCCGTTATGCCGATGGCGAGCGTCTGTTCGAGACCGGCGAGCCGACCCCCGGCATGTTCATCCTGCTCTCGGGCCACGTCGCCATCACCCAGCGCGACGGCTTGGGCAATGTGACGCCCGTGGTGGAGCAAGGGCCAGGCCAGTTCCTGGCCGAGATTGGCGCGCTCTCGAACCGCTCCGCCCTGGTCGATGGCCATGCGGAAGGCGACGTCGAGACACTCCTCATTCCACCCGATGGGGTACGGGCTCTCTTGGTCGCCGAAGCCGAGCTTGGCGAGCGGATCATGCGCGCCATGATCTTGAGGCGGGTCGGTCTGATCGAGAGCCGCGTCGGCGGCCCGGTGCTGATCGGCTCCTCTTCCTTGGCCGGCGTCGTGCGGCTGAGCGGGTTCTTGAGCCGCAACGGCCATCCCCATCATGTGCTCGATCCCGCGTCCGACCTCGCGGCCGAAGAGCTGATCGCCCGCTACGCGCCCTCCGCCCAAGACCTGCCGCTGGTCGCCACCGCCGATGGTGCGGTGCTGCGCAACCCAAGCGAGGCCGAGCTTGCCTACCATCTCGGCATGGTGGGGCATGCGCGACGTCAAGCAACCTACGACGTGGCGGTGGTCGGCGCCGGGCCAGCCGGCTTGGCGACGGCGGTCTATGCCGCGTCGGAAGGCCTGTCGGTGGCCGTGCTCGACGGCCGTGCCTTTGGCGGCCAGGCCGGCGCCAGTGCGCGGATCGAGAACTATCTCGGCTTTCCCACCGGCATCTCCGGTCAGGCGCTCACGGGCCGCGCCTTCGTTCAGGCGCAGAAATTCGGTGCGGAGGTGATGATCCCGGTCGAGGTGAAGACGCTCGTTTGCGGGCGCACCGACGGTTTGTTCGCGCTGGAGCTTGACTGCGGTGACGCGATTCTGGCACGGACCGTGGTGGTGGCCAGCGGGGCGCGCTACCGGCGCCCGGCCATCGCCAATCTGCAAGATTTCGAAGGCCGGGGCGTCTGGTATTGGGCGTCCCCGATCGAGGCGAAGCTCTGTGCCGGCGAAGAGATCATCCTAGTCGGCGGCGGCAACTCTGCCGGCCAAGCCGCCGTCTTCCTGTCCGGCCAAGCCGCCAAGGTGCGGATGATGGTCCGCGCCACAGGCCTCGCCGACAGCATGTCGCGCTACCTGATCGACCGGATCGAGGCGACGCCCAACATCGAGCTGATGACCAAGACCGAGATCGTGGGCCTTAAGGGTGCGCGGGAGACAGGGCTGAGGCGCGTGCGCTGGCGGGACCGCCGCAGCGGAGCCGAGACCGAAGCCGACATCGGCAACGTGTTTCTCTTCATCGGCGCCGATCCTGCCACCGGCTGGCTCGATGGCTGCGGGGTGGAGCTCGACAAGGCGGGCTTCGTCGTGACGGGCGCACAAATCGGCAAAGCCCGGGAGCATCCTCTGGCCCCGCTTGAGTCGACGATACCGGGCGTGTTTGCCGTGGGCGACGTTCGCTCCGGTTCGGTCAAGCGCATTGGCGGCGCCATCGGCGAAGGCGCCCAGGTCGTGCCGTCGCTGCACGGATTCCTTGCCGAGGCCCCGCCGCTGTTGCGCGCCGCGCAATAGGCGTTATCGCATCACCGACATTACCGACGGCGATGCTGGCGCGCCCGAACGATCCTAATGCCCGCTCAGCGCCTCCGTGCCGGCGCCCGTCGTCTGCTGAAACGCCTCACGCCTCTTCTCTTGCAGAGCTTCTTTCTGCGCGCGCATCTCGACCAATCGGCTGCGGCAGTCATGGTAGGCGGCGCTTCCGGCAGCGACGCCATTGGCGCGGCAATCTGTGTCGTCTTGCTGATCGAGAGCGGCTTGCGCGGCAGCGTGCCGCGCTTCGGGGTTGGCGCACCCCATAACCGACCACGCCAGCAGTCCCACCGTGAGGGCTCTGAGAACGTCTCTTACCATTGGATTTGTACCATTGGACTTTGGCCCACCAACGAGTTTTGCGACCGTCTTCCCGTGGCCACCTCCGCCAGTTCGAACGTTACAAGTAAGGCTTAATCATGGTGCCCTGGGGTCGGGCCAATCTGGTCACGACCCAGGAGGCATCATGGGCAATCCAGCGAAGCGACTTGCAGAGGATCGGACAGACACCATTGTCCGCCTTGTCGCCTACCAGGCGGTCGTTGAGATGGGACCCGAGCAGGTTCTCGATGGCCGTGTAGGTGTCGCCGGCGGCCTCCGCGGTATTGTTCTTGGGCGTGGTCATATCGGCCGAGCGAAATGCTCACGGCACGGAATACACAAAAGGGCGCTTACGTCTTATGATTGCATCGCTGGAAATTGCAACGCACATCAGCCAGGCGGCGGGATCTTGGGCTCGTAGAGGCAGATGTCGGCGATGATGCAGCGCCAGCATTCGGCCCGGCGCCCTTGCACCCACCCCGCCCAAGCAGGATCAGCCAATGATTGGCGTCGTGCTTACACAGCTCGGGCTCGACCAGTTGCGCGCAAGGCTTCTATCCTCGCCTGAGCGATATTTGTGTCGGCCATCCGTGACCTGCCGAAAGGGATGGCCTTTATGAGATTCATATAAAGCCGCGCGCCCCTCCATCTCGAATTCATACCCCATCACGCGCTAATTAACGTCAGCAGAATAGCTCGTCGCGGCCTGACCCGCGTCACACTAGGGCTAAGTTCATCGCGTTGAACTTAGCCCTGTAACTTGCAAGGAGTTCCTATGTTGGACCTCATCCTGATCTCTCTCGGCCTCGGCTTCTTCGCGCTGTCGCTCGGCTACACGATTCTGTGCGATCGGCTCTAGAGGACACCTCCCATGATTTTTGACTATTGGCTCGCCGGCATCGTCACCGCGGGGCTGCTTGCCTACCTCACCTACGTCCTCATCAGGCCCGAACGGTTTTAGCGAGGCTTACCCCATGACGCTGAATGGCTGGATTCAGATCCTCATCTATTGCGTGCTGGTGCTGGCGCTGGTGAAGCCGCTCGGCTGGTACATGACGGCCGTCTTCAATGGCGAGGGTACGCCACTGTCGCCCGTGCTGCGCCCGGTCGAGAAGGGGCTCTATCGGCTGGGAGGCGTCGACGAGACGCGCGAGCAGAACTGGCTCACCTACACCGTCGCGATGCTGTTCTTCCACGTCGGCGGCTTCCTGATCCTCTATGTCCTGATGCGCGTGCAGGGACTACTGCCATTCAATCCGGCAGGCATGACCGCCGTGGCCCCGGACCTCTCCTTCAACACCGCCATCAGCTTCATCACCAACACCAACTGGCAGAACTATGGTGGCGAGAGCACGCTGTCCTATCTCGTGCAGATGCTGGGCTTGACCCATCAGAACTTCCTGTCGGCGGCGACCGGCATCGTGCTCGCCGTCGCCCTGATCCGGGGCTTCACGCGCGCGTCGGACAAGACGGTGGGCAATTTCTGGGTCGATATCACCCGCTGCACGCTCTACATCCTCATTCCGATCTGCATCCCTTACGCGCTGTTCCTCGTCTGGCAGGGCATGCCACAGACGCTCGCGCCCTATATCGATGCGACGACGCTGGAAGGCGCCA
>PLBV01000004.1 GCA_003135455.1 Hyphomicrobiales bacterium
TCGATGTTCGAGTACCTGATGCCTTCCATCGTCATGAGGGCGCCGGCCAGCAGCCTCATCGAGCAGACCAATCGGCTCATTGTCAGACGCCAGATCGAATACGCGGCGACGCTCCGGGCGCCCTGGGGGGTATCAGAATCGGCCTACAATGCGCGCGACCTGGACTTCACCTATCAATACTCCAACTTCGGTGTGCCCGGCCTCGGCCTGAAGCGAGGGCTGGCGGACAACGCGGTGGTCGCTCCCTACGCCACCGCCCTGGCGAGCATGGTCGACCCCGAGGCCGCCGCGCGGAACTTCGAGCGCCTCGAGGCCATCGGCGCCCGCGGCCGTTACGGCTTCTACGAGGCGCTGGACTTCACACGGGCCCGGGTCCCGGACGGTGAGCGCGTCGCCATCGTGCGCGCGTTCATGGCCCACCACCAAGGGATGACGATCACCGCCATCGCCGACACCCTGCTCGACGGTGTGATGCGCAGCCGCTTCCACGCCGAGCCGATTGTTCAGGCGACGGAGCTCCTTCTCCAGGAACGCGTCCCTCGCGAAGTCACGATGGCCCCACCGTTGGTCTCGGAGATGAGGTCGCCGGCCAGGATCCGCGAGATCGAAGGACCCGGCGCTTGGCGAAAAGCCAGTGCGTGGAGCGCCACGCCGGCCACCCAGCTACTCGCGAACGGCCGCTACTCCGTGATGCTTACAGCCGCAGGGTCCGGCTACAGCACCTGGCGCGACCTGGCGGTGACCCGCTGGCGAGAGGACGCCACCTGCGACGATTGGGGCTCGTACGTCTTCTTGAGGGACGTCGCGAGCGGCGAGGTCTGGTCGGCGACCTACCAGCCAATCGGAGCCGAACCCGAGGCGTACGAGGTCACCTTCAACGAGGATCGCACCGAGTTCACGCGCCGGGACGGGGCGTTTGCGACCACCCTGGAAGTGCTGGTTTCCGCCGAAGACGATGCGGAAGTACGCCGCGTGACGATCTCGAATTCCGGCGATCGCACGCGCGAGGTCGAGGTGACCTCCTACGCCGAACTGGTTCTGGCTCCTCAGGCGGTTGACGTCGCACACCCGGCGTTCTCCAAGCTCTTCATCGAGACCGAGCACCTCGCCGGCCTCGGCGCCATAGTGGCGACGAGGCGGCGGCGGGCCCCGACGGAGCCGCAGGTCTGGGCCGCGCACCTGGCGGTTGTCGACGGTGAGGCGGTGGGCAAGCGCGAGTTCGAGACCGACCGCGCGCGCTTCCTCGGTCGCGGCAGCAGCATCCGAGCGCCGAGCGTGGTGATGGGCGGCCGCCCGCTCTCTGGCGCGACCGGGGCGGTGCTCGATCCGATTTTCGCCCTGCGCCGTCGGGTGCGCATCGCGCCGGGAGCTACGGCGCGAGTGGATTTCTGGACGATGGTCGCCTCCTCGCGCGAGGAGATCCTCGATCTGGTCGACAAGCACCACGACGTCGGCGCGTTCGAGCGGGCCAGCGCGCTCGCCTGGACCCAGGCCCAGGTGCAGTTGCATCACCTTGGCATCGATCGCAGCGACGCGGGTCAATACCAGCGTCTGGCCGGGCACGTCGTCTACAGCGCACCCATGATGCGTCCGCCCTCGGAAACCATTAGAAGCGGCAGCGGCGGGCAGCCGCGTCTGTGGCCCCTGGGCATATCCGGCGATCTGCCGATCATCCTGGTGCGCATCTCCGACATCCTCCATCTCGACGTCGCCCGCGAGGCGCTCCAGGCGGTGGAGTATTGGCGAATGAAGCGGCTGGCGGTGGACCTGGTCATCCTGAACGAGCGCGGCTCGTCCTACGTCCAGGATCTCCAGATCGCGCTGGAGACTCTTGTGCGGGCCAGCCAGTCCCGGCTCCAGATTGGCGAGGAGCGGCTGCCCGGGCACATCTACATACTCCGCGCCGACCTGATCTCGCCTGAGGCGCGAGCCCTTCTCGCGTCCGTGGCGCGTGTCGTCCTGTTGGGAGAGCGCGGACGGCTCGCCGATCAGCTCGAGCGCGCGCCCGAGGCCAGGCCCTCGCCTCGCGTGGCGGTAAGGCGAGCCGCGCCCACGTCTGAGCTTCAGCTGTCGCGTCCGCCGCCCGGCGTGGAGTTCTTCAACGGGCTGGGCGGCTTCGCTGAGGACGGCCGGGAATATGTGACGATCCTGGGCCCTGGCCAACTGACTCCCGCGCCCTGGATCAACGTCGTCGCCAATCCAGGCTTCGGCTTCCAGGTGTCCGCGGAGGGCGGCGGTTACGCCTGGTCGGTGAATAGCCGCCAGCATCAACTGACGCCATGGTCCAACGATCCCGTGACGGACCGGCCCGGCCAGGCCTTCTATCTCAAGGACGAGCAAACCGGGGATCTGTGGAGCCCCACGGCGCGGCCGATCCGTGATGAGGCGGCCACCTACGTGGCGCGGCATGGATGGGGCTACAGCCGCTTCGAACACGCCTCGCACGGGATCGCCGCGGAGCTGCTTGAGTACGTGCCGCTTGCCGATCCGATAAAGATTTCGCGCCTGAAGCTGCGAAACACCACGCGCCGCACCAGACGGCTTTCGTTGACCGCCTACGTCGAATGGGTCCTCGGCGCCTCCCGCGGCGCCGAAGCGCCGTTCATAGTCACCCGCATCGACCCGGGGACCCAGGCGTTGCTCGCGAGCAACCCTTGGAACCCCGCCTTCGGGCAACGTCTCGCTTTCGCCGACCTCCGCGGGCGACAGACGAGCTGGACGGGTGATCGCCGGGAGTTCATAGGCCGCAACGGCACGCTCGCCATGCCGGCGGGCCTGGCTGAAGGGGCGTCGCTGTCAGGGCGGGTCGGCTCCGGACTCGACCCCTGCGCCGCGCTACAGACCACGGTCGAGATCGCGCCGCACAGTGTCGCCGAGATCGTCTTCTTCCTCGGCGACGCCCAGGACGAGGCGGAGGCGCAATCGTTGATCGCCCGTTACCGTCCGGCGGACTTGGACGCTGTGCTCGCGGAGGTCAAAGCGTTCTGGGACGAGACAACGGGCGCGGTCCAGGTCAAGACGCCCGACCGATCGATGGACATCATGCTGGGCGGCTGGCTCATCTACCAGACGCTCGCCTGCCGCGTCTGGGCCCGATCGGCGTTTTACCAGGCCGGCGGCGCCTACGGTTTCCGGGACCAGCTGCAGGACTGCATGGCCTTGGCCACAGTCCGGCCGTCGATGACGCGAGAGCACCTCCTCAGAGCGGCGGGCCGCCAGTTCGTCGAGGGCGATGTCCAGCACTGGTGGCTGCCGCACTCGGGCCAGGGCGTGCGCACGCGCATATCGGACGAGCGCGCCTGGCTCGCCTACGCCGTCGCGCACTATGTGAGCGTCACCGCCGATGCCGCCGTGCTCGACGAGGTCGTTCCGTTCCTGATCGGCCGGGCACTGGAGCCAGGCGAGAGCGACAGCTTCTTCCAACCGACCGTCTCGGACGAGACCGCCAGCCTCTACGAGCACTGCGCGCGCGCGCTGGACGCCAGCCTGGCGATCGGCGCCCATGGGCTGCCGCTGATCGGCGGCGGCGATTGGAACGACGGCATGAACCGCGTCGGCGAAGCCGGCCGCGGCGAGAGTGTCTGGCTCGGCTGGCTGTTGCACGCCGCGCTGGGCGCCTTCGCAAGCCTCGCCGATGCGCGCGGCGACCAGAAGCGTGTGGCGCGGTGGCGGGCGCACGCCCAGGGGCTGACGAGCGCCCTCGACAGCCAGGCCTGGGACGGCGACTGGTATCGGCGTGGCTGGTTCGACGATGGCACCCCGCTCGGCTCGGCGACGAACGAAGAGTGCCGCATCGACTCCATCGCCCAATCCTGGGCCGTGATCTCCGGCGCGGCGCGGTCCGACCGCGCGGCCCAGGCCATGGCGGCCGTCGACCGCGAGCTGATCCTGCCCCACGACGGGTTGGCGTTGCTGTTCACGCCGCCGTTCGACCGCACGTTGCTCGACCCCGGCTACATCAAGGGCTATCCGCCGGGCGTGCGCGAAAACGGAGGGCAGTACACCCATGCCGCCCTGTGGTCCGTGATGGCCTTTGCGGGTCTTGGGGAAGGCGACAAGGCGGCGGCGCTCTTCTGGATCCTCAATCCGATCAACCATGCCCGCACGCGCACCGACATGCACCGTTACAAGGTGGAGCCCTATGTCGTCGCCGCCGATGTCTACGCCGCCCCGAGCCATGTTGGGCGCGGCGGTTGGACCTGGTACACGGGCTCGGCGGGCTGGATGCAGCGTGCGGGCGTCGAGAGCATCCTTGGACTTCGCATCGAGGGCGGCGCCCTGCGTCTCGACCCTTGCATTCCGAGGTCTTGGCCCCGGTTCGAGATCACGCTCCGGCACGGCGAGTCACGGTATGAAATCGTGGTCGAGAACCCGCAGGGCGTGCAGCGCGGCGTCGCCGCCGCCGAGCTCGATGGCGCGACGATCGTCGCAAGACCCATCTCTATCCCGCTCAAGGACGACGGCGCCGTCCATCGCTTGCAAGTCCGGCTGGGCTGATCCAGGCGGCGCGGCCTGCTTTAGATGCGGCCGGGACGATTGTGAGGCTGCTTTCTCGTCCTTTGACCCGCTCCTCCTCTCGGCGATTGGATCAGCGCCTTCTCAGAAAATTTCTCTAAGAGGTAGATTCAGTTTCCGGAATCGAGCCCTCGGAATCGGTTGGAGGAACAAAGCCAGCCTTCCGTTGCTCAGATATTGCCGCAAGCCTTTGCCAAGAAGAGAGCCTAGAGCCACTCCCCAATCCCAATTTTCGATGGAAAGACCCGGGGGGCTCGACCCCGGTTTTTTTGCCACCCTTCACGTCAACTACTTAGACAACTGGTTCCATAAGGCGAGCACGTCTTTTCCGCACTCCTTCAGTAAAGGGACGTCGCCAGGTTACGATCGCACATTCAGGAATGTGCCAAAGGCGGAAGTTTGTGCGTTAGCCTTCACTTCTTGGCTTGGAGTGCTCCAATCACTTCGCGAGCCATCCTATCGCCAGCTCCAAAACTGGAATTCGACCTGGGTCATTCGATGGTGGCTGACTTCCAGGCAGACTTGTTCGAGCCTTTGGCGCAATTGTCCTAGCGACGGGCCCCCGCTGGCGGGGCATATTCATAGGATGCTCTGCGCGCGAATGCCTGCACGTACATTGGCGGTCGGATGACGATGGACAAAGATCAATCAACAGGCGGTCAGAAACGCAAGATACCCGAGCCTCCTCACCCGCGCGAGCGGCGCGAGCCGTTGCCATGGCAAGTCCCCAAAGCCACTGAGGAAGATCCCGAAGCGCTGCGTCGCGTTCAGGCGATTTTGAACAGTGCGAGCTATCGACTGGCCGAGGAGGACGTCGATTTCCTCGCGCGCAACGACCTTCGCGGCGTGCGCCTTCTGATCGAGTATCTGAAGCCGGAATTGCTAATTGCGGAGCATGGGATTCGTCACACCATAGTAGTCTTCGGCGGCACGCGCATCTGCGAAGGCGCCGCTGCACGCCGCAAGATCGAAATGCTGCGCCGGGCATTGGCAGACGACGCTGGTAACAAGAACCTCGAGCGGCGGCTCGCAATCGGCGAGCGAATTCTGGCAAAGAGCCACTACTATGAGATTGCCCGCGAGTTCGGACGCCTGGTCGGCGAGGCCAACAGCGGCCACCCTGCGCCGCATACGGTTATCATGACCGGCGCCGGCCCGGGTATAATGGAGGCGGCCAATCGCGGGACTTTCGACGTCGGGGCCAAATCCGTCGGCCTCAACATCAGTCTGCCGCACGAACAATATCCGAATCCTTACGTCACAGCCGATCTCTGTTTCAGCTTTCATTACTTCGCGCTACGCAAGCTGCATCTGCTTCTGCGGGCGCGGGCGCTCGTTGCCTTTCCAGGCGGCTATGGCACGTTCGACGAGCTTTTCGAGGTCCTAACCCTGGTCCAGACACGCAAGATCAAGCCGATCCCAATCGTGCTTGTGGGCGAGAGCTATTGGCGGCGAGTCGTCGACATCGATTACCTGGTCGATGAAGGCGTCATCGACCCAGAGGATCGCGATCTATTCTGGTTCGCTGAAACCGCACAAGAGATCTGGGACGGCATTCTGCATTGGCATAAGGAAAGCGGCGAACCTCTGCCGTCCATGCGTTGACAAGCTGTCTCACGCGCGTTCAGTCACGTCCCTCGCAACGTAATACGGCTCTGCAATCTGAATTCCGGGAGGATTTTCTTGAAGCTATCTTTTCATGGCGCCGATCGAAGTGTCACAGGTTCTTGTCACCTGGTTGAATCCGCCGGCCTCCGTGTCCTCATCGATTGCG
>PLBV01000138.1 GCA_003135455.1 Hyphomicrobiales bacterium
GCATGATGCCGATCTTGCATTGGTCCGGCGTAATGACGCCGGGGCAGTTCGGGCCGATAAGGCGCGTAGCCGACCCTGTGAGCGCGCGCTTCACCTTCACCATGTCGAGCACGGGAATGCCTTCGGTGATGGCGACCACCAGGGCCACGCCGGCGTCGATCGCCTCTAGGATCGCGTCGGCGGCAAAGGCTGGCGGCACATAGATGACGCTCGCATCGGCGCCCGTCTCGCGGACGGCTTGCGCCACCGTGTCGAACACCGGCAGGCCGAGATGCTTGCTGCCGCCTTTCCCCGGCGTCACGCCGCCAACCATCTTGGTGCCATAGGCGATGGCCTGCTCGGAATGGAAGGTCCCTTGCGCGCCGGTGAAGCCCTGGCAGAGGACGCGGGTGTTGCTATCGATGAGAACGGCCATGGCTACGGGCTAATCTCGCTATAGAAAAGGATTGATGACACGCACGGATCCGTAGCTCTGGCCGTGATTGAGGGCTTCGGTGAACAGGGTCTCGGCCCCTAGCCGCTCCGCCGCTGCGATGATGGCTGCGTCCCAATAGGCGATGCGAAATCTCTGCGACGTCGCGATGGCGGTCTTGATAAGAGAGGGATCGATCACTGCGCAGGGCTGCTGTTCCAACATCTCTACCCAGGTCAGTGCCTCGATGGGAGTGAGCGGTATATTCGGCTTGCGTGTGCTGGTCGCATAAAACTCCTGCAGCACTTGCGTCGAGACCGCGAACTTGGTGCGGAGCAGTTCAATCGCCGTCCTTCTTTTCTTCGCCTCCGCCTCGTTCGCCGAAACCGCGTAGATCAGAATGTTCGTGTCGAGGAAGCAGTCTATCTTCATAGGCGTCTTCCCGGTTCCATTTCCATGATCCCATTCGAGCTTGCGATGTTTCCGCCAGCCGTACCAATTCCTCACGCGCCTTGGCCGCTTTGTCCTCTTGCGTGGCGAGGCGTGTGAGAAAGTCGCGCACCAGCGCGTTGACCGTCGTGTCGTGCTTGGCGGCGTAACGACGCGCCTCGCGAAGCACCTTTTCGTCCATAGCCAGCGTGATGTTCTTCATGCACACAGTTTATGTGTAACTGTGTAAAGTTTCAAGCCGCCGCTTTCACCGCGGCCACCACCTTTTGCGCCGCATCGGCGAGGTCGTCGGCGGGGATGATGGCGAGCCCCGATTCCTTGAGCAGCGCTTTGCCGCGGGCCACATTGGTGCCCTCCAGCCGCACCACCAAAGGCACCGAGATCGAAATCTCGCGGGCGGCGGCGATGATGCCTTCGGCGATGATGTCGCAGCGCATGATGCCGCCAAAGATGTTCACCAGCACGCCCTTCACGTTGGGGTCGGAGAGGATGATCTTGAATGCTTCGGTGACCCTCTCGCGGTCGGCGCCGCCCCCGACATCGAGGAAATTGGCGGGCTCGCCGCCATAGAGCTCGATGATGTCCATGGTGGCCATGGCCAGCCCCGCACCATTGACCATGCAGCCGATGGTGCCGTCGAGCTTTACATAAGAGAGGCCGTGGCTCGAGGCCGCCACCTCGGCCGGCTCCTCCTCGTCGATGTCGCGGAGTGCTAAGATGTCGGGATGGCGGAACAGCGCGTTGTCGTCGAAGGCCATCTTGGCGTCGACGCACAGGAGCCCGCCCTCCTTCTTGATCACCAGGGGATTGATCTCGATCAGGCTCGCATCCTTGTCGAGGAACAGGCGGTAGAGAGCGCCGAGGAGGCGTCCGATCTCTTTGGCCTCTTCGCGTTCGAGCTTGAGCGCCGAGGCGATGATGCGGCCGTGAAAGGGGCTGAGCCCCGTGGCCGGGTCGACGTCAAGCGTGGCAATCTTGTCGGGCGTCTCAGCCGCGACCGTCTCGATGTCCACGCCCCCTTCGGTCGACGCCACGAAGGCGACGCGGCCGCTGCCGCGATCGACCAGCAGTGACAGATAGAGCTCGCGCGCGATGGCGGAGCCCTGCTCCACATAGACGCGGCGGACGCGCTTGCCCTTCGGCCCTGTCTGCGGGGTGACGAGGTCGGAGCCGATCATGCGGTCGGCCTCGGCGTGCAGCTCCTGTATAGTGCGGACGAGCTTGACGCCGCCGCCCTTGCCCCTGCCGCCGGCATGGATCTGCGCCTTCACCACCAAGACCTCGCCGCCCAAGGCCTGCCCGTGAGCCGCCGCCTCCTGTGGCGTATGGGCGATGCGGCCCTCGGCCACCGGCGCGCCATAGTCTCTGAGGAGCGCCTTGGCCTGATATTCGTGGATATTCATGGGGACTCACTTAGAAGCGGGGATGGCGGGATCGAGGGTCTTGGTCGGAGAGAGTGCGAGCCGCGGGCGAGGGCTCAAGCGACGGTCGCGGCCAGGCTCGGCGCGATCCGCTGGCAGAGCTCGACCAGGGATTTGACGCCCGCCACGGAATGCATGAAGGCGTCGCGCTCGCCCGAGGTGAGCTCGAGCTCGATGACACGCTCCACACCTTTGGCGCTGATGACCACCGGAACCCCCGCATACAGTCCCTTAACCCCATACTCGCCGTTCAGATAGGCGGCACAAGGCAGCACCCGCTTTTTGTTCTTGAGATAGGACTCGGCCATCTCCAGCGCCGCCGCCGCCGGCGCGTAGTAGGCGGAGCCGGTCTTGAGCAGGCCCACGATCTCGGCGCCGCCGTCACGCGTTCGCTGCACGATCTCTTCGAGCCGCCGCTGGGTGATCCAGCGGAGCCGCACCAGGTCCGGCAAGGGGATGCCTGCGACCGTGCAATAGCGGATGAGCGGCACCATGGAATCCCCGTGGCCGCCGAGCACCAGCGCCGTCACGTCCTGGGGCGAGATGTCGAACTCCTCGGCGAGGAAGTAGCGGAGGCGCGCGGCGTCGAGCACGCCCGCCATGCCCACCACCTTGTTGCGCGGCAGACCGCTCGTCTTCTGCAGCGCCCAGACCATGGCGTCGAGCGGGTTGGTGACGCAGATGACGAAGGCTTCCGGCGCGTATTTGCGCAAGCCGGCGCCAACCTGCTCCATGACCTTGAGGTTGATCTCGAGCAGATCGTCGCGGCTCATGCCGGGCTTGCGGGGGATGCCGGCCGTGACGATGACCACGTCGGAGTCCTTGATCTCGGCATATTCGTTGGCGCCCTTGAAATTCGGGCTATAGCCTTCGACGGGAGCGGATTGCGCAAGGTCCAGCGCCTTGCCTTGCGGGGTGCCGTCGACCACGTCGAACAGCACGACCTCGCCAAGCTCTCTGATACCGGCAAGATGCGCGAGCGTACCGCCGATCTGGCCCGCGCCGATCAGCGCAATGCGATTGCGCGCCATGCTGTCCCGCTCCCCCACGTCCTGGGCCGTGCATGGGCCGGCCCGGTGGCGGCCAGCATCGTCCCCCTGTTGGTCGACTGACAATGCCGTGCGGCCGCAAGGCGGTCAATGGTTCAGGCCGGAGGCTTGCCTTCGTCGTTACCGCCGCTTACGTGCTTCGGCCGCCGCGCAAGATAGCTCTCCGAGCGCATCTCCATCAGCCGCGACGCGGTCCGCGCGAAGGCGTCGGCGCCATAGCCTTTGGGGTAGAGGGCGTGCGGCTCGGCGGCGGCCGAGGCGATTAGCCCGACACCATTGTCGTAAAGCACGTCGATCAGCGTGATCAGGCGGCGCGCGGCGTTGCGCTGGTCGGGGCCGAGCACCGGGATGCCGTCGATGATCAGCGTGTGAAAGGAATGGGCGATACGCTGGTAGTCCAGCGGTCCGAGCGGCGCCTCGCAGAGATCGGCGAAGGAGAAGCGCGCGACGCCAAAGGCGGATTCCGGCACAATGAGGGTGCGGCCCTTGACCACCAGCGTCGCGGGCTCCCCGCGGTCGTGGCCGGTGAGCGCATGGAAGCTCTCGTCCATGGCCGTCTTGGCGGCCGCGTCGGCCGGCGTGACATAGAGCCGGCTGCCTTTGAGCTTCGCCAGCCGATAGTCATGGTCGGCCTCGAGCTCGTGCACGTCCATGCGCTCGTCGATGAGGGCGATGAAGGGGGTGAACAGTGCGCGGTTGAGGCCATTGCGGTAGAGATGCTTCGGCTGTGTGTTGGAGGTGGCGACCAGCACCACATTGGCCGCGAGCAGGTGCTGGAACAGCCGCCCCAGGATCATCGCATCGGCGATGTCGGTCACCTCCAGCTCGTCGAAGCAGAGGAGAAGGATATTGTTCCCGATCTCGTCGGCGGCGCCTGCCACCAGATCGTGTACGCCCCCCTTGCGGGCGCGGTCGATCGCCTCATGCGCCTCGCTCATGAATTCCTGGAAGTGCATGCGGCGCTTCTGGTTGAGCGGCACGCTCGCGAAGAACAGGTCCATGAGCATGGTCTTGCCGCGGCCGACGCCACCGAAGAGATAGAGGCCTTGCGGTGCCCCCCGGCGCTTGCGCATGAAGGGCGCCAACAATTCGCCAAGGCGCGGCTGTGTGTATTGGACGAGGCGGTTGGCGAGCAGCTGTAGTTTCTCGGCGGCGAGCGCTTGCGCCGGATCGGGCTCGATCTCGCCCTTGAGCACCATGGAGCGATAGAGCTTAAGGGGACCGTCGTCCATGGCCACCGCTGTTCGATCCCCCTGTAATCGACGTAGAGCCGATGCTCCTTATTCCGTCGAAATGTCTATCGGATTAAGCGTCTCAGCCGGTAGCTGCAAAAAGCTCAGCGGACGCGCATCCCGTCGGATAAGGTCCGATCCAAGGCGACGGAGGCGAAACGCCATGGCAGACGAACCCATCGATGAGCTGGTGGAGGTGCCGGTCGAAACCGTTCCCCTGGTCGTTTGGGCGGCGCGACTTTCCTTCTATTTCCTGTTGCAAGGCGGCGGTCTTCTTCTCGCTTACGCCTATTATGGCTTCGGCACCGACCCGAACAGCTTCCCGCTCGGCTTTCGCCTCGATCCACTCCATGCGGGGGTGCATTTTGTGTGGGGCTTGGTCGGCGTACTGATCGGCTTCTATTTTCCGCGCTTTGCCACGGCTTACATTCTTGCCTTCGCGGCTTTCTATACGGTGGTCGCCGTGCTTGGTACCTTCACTCCCTACCATCTCGGCATGCAGCTTGGGACGCGCGTGAACGAGTTCCACTGGGCGCTGGTGGGACCTGCCTGGGCAATCGGACTTTACGGCTTATGGCGGGAGCGGCAGGAAGGCTGACCGCCCGTGCCGCGGCCGCTTGCGGTCGGGGCGTGGCATGGTATTCCCGCGCCGCGATGATGCGTGGCTCTACCGAGTTTGGCCTCGAAGCGGCGCTACCTCGGGGTCCCGCCGTTTGGATCGGCTGGCATGACGGCAATCTCCTGGCGCTTGCCGTGCAGAGGAAGCTTACGGGGCGGTCGGCGATCGCCTTCACGCCGCCCGGCTTGAGCGGTGCTGCCATGGCTGGCTGGCTGGAAGGTTTGGACGTGAGACCGGTGCCGCTGGCGCGCGGCGCAAGACGCGGGCTCGGATTGCGCCACATGGAGGTAGCGCTTGGCGAGGGAAGGGACGTGCTTATCGCCGTGGATGGTCCGCACGGTCCCCGCCACCATGTGGCGGCCGGGGCCCTTTGGCTGGCGCGCTCGACGGGGGTTGAGGTGCGGCCGGTCGGATTCGCTGCCTGGCCGGCTTTCCGGCTGCCGCGCTGGGACCGACTGCTGGTGCCGCTCCCTGGCGCAAGGATTGCGGCCTTGATCGGCGCCGCTCTGCCGAGCCGCTGGCCTCGGCAGGACGACGCGGCGGCAGAGATCGCCGCGACCTTGCACCGGCTCAACGCCGGCGCCCGGGAAAGAGTGATGGCAGAGCCTAATTTGGCGCCGACGGAGGCCCAGCCATGGGGATGAGGCTCCCCAACTGGGTGCGGGCGGTCATCGTCATCTCCGCGGTGATGCAGTTCGGCTTCGGCGCCACGCTTTTCGCCGATCCTTCGCGCATCGCCCTGCTGTGGCCGTGGCCGCTGCCGCCGCTCACCGCCCGGCTGCTGGGCGCAAGCACGCTGGTCTCGGTTCCCATGGCGCTGCTCGTGGTGTGGATCAACCGTTACATCGTGGCGGCGATCCCGCTGGTGATGATGCTCACCTATCGCGTGCTTCAGCTGCTCGCCGGCGCCATCCATCACGATCGCTTCGTTCTCGACAGCGTCGTGACGCTGAACTATTTCGGCGGCGGCTTGCTTATGGCGGCGGCCTTCGCCTATCCGCTCTTCGCAGGCGCCACGGGTCGCTTACCGCCGGCAAAGGAGCATGGCCCGCTGCTTACCGCCATGCCGTGGCCGCCGCCTCGCCTTGCCCGCGCGGTCCTTTCCGTGCTCGGGGCCGTCTACCTCGTGCTCGGGATCGCATTCCTGACCCTTGGCGCCGGCGCCAAACCGCTCTGGTTCGATGCCGCCGGGATAACGCCGCTGACCGCGCGGCTGTTCGCTTCGCCGCTGATGGGCCTTGGGCTGGGGCTCATTCTCGTCTCGCGGGCGTCGGACTGGCGGGCGGTCTTCGTACCCGCGATCGGCATGGTGACGATTGGCGTCACGGGCACACTTTCGATCCTGCTCGACTGGAGCGCGTTCCAGCCGCAAAGCGCCGGCGCCTGGGCCGTGGCCGCAACGCCGGCGGTGCTGTTTCTTGTGGGCGCGATGCTCCTCCTCTCGCGGCCTCCGGCGTCGCCTCGTGGATCAACCGGCTACGCGCCATGACAAAAATGCGGGGACCGGATAAGCTCATCCCTCGAAACGGGCGCAAAAGGAAAGGCGCCATGGTCACAGCGCAACCCGCCGACAAGCGGCTCAAAGGTCCGGCCACGCCCGAGCCCGATGCGGCCGAGGCAGAGGGCATGCCGCTGCCGCCCCTCGTCGTCTGGGCGGCGCGGTTCTGCGTCTATTTCCTCGCCCAAGGCGGCATCATGCTGCTCGCCTACGCCATCAAGGGCTTTGGCACCGACCCCCATAGCTTCCCCGTCGGTTTCCGCCTCGACCCCACCCATTCCGCCATTCGGCTGGCCATTGGCCTCGTCGGCACCTATGTCGGCTTCCTCCAGCCGCGCTACGCCACCGCCTTCATGCTTGCCTTTGCCGCGCTCTATACGCTGCTCAGCGCCTTCACCCCCTATCATCTCGGCGTGCAGCTCGGGCTGCATTTCAGACTGCTGCACTGGCTGCTGCTGGGCGTCGTTTGGGCCATCGGGCTTTATGGCCTGTGGCAGGAGCGGCGCGCCGCACCAAACAAAAGCTAGAGCGCTGTCGCGACTCATGCCTGACGCGATAGCTTTTTTGACGCATGACCTTTTCGGAAAAGCGGTTCCCACTTTTCCGGGTCAGGCTCTAGTGCGGCACGATGGTGGTGAGCGGGGAGTCCTTCGGCTTGACGCGCACCACGAAGACCTGCATCGGCTCGGTCTTGCTCGCGTTGATGCCGCGATGCACGACATTGGGCGGCACATAGACCGCCTCGCCCGCCTTCAGCTCCCGGTCGGGCTGTCCCTCCATCTGGAGCGTGAGGGTGCCGGAAACGCCGTAGTCGAACTCGTGGGCGTCGGGATGGATGTGCCAGGGGACCGAGGCGCCCGGCGGGAAGGTGTAGAGCTGCATGTTCACTTCCTTGCCCGGCTCGCCAGCGAGTGCCTCTTGCAGCAGCAGCTTCGCCTCGACGTCGTTTTGGCCCTCGGGCTCACGCGCCAGCAGGAGACCCGCGCCGGCGATGGCGGTCAGCACCGCGCAGAGGAGGAGGATGCGTCTATGGCTCATGGCTTCACCGCGAAGATGCGGACCGCCGCTGCATAGTCGTTGAGGTCGAGCCCGGCCAGCGCGGCCGCGAGCCCGGCATGGAAGCCGCTTGCGGTTTCGTTGCGCCCCTGCTCGGACGCGCCGCCGCAACAGGTGGATTTTGGCGCGGCTGCTTGTGGCGGTGCGCAGCAGCCGGCCGCCTGCCCTGCCTCCTTATAGACGTTGAGGTCGGCGCCGGTCGGGACGATTTCCGCCTGGGTGAAGCCCGCGCGCTCGAGCTTGCTTAAGGTAGCCGCGGTGGGAAGCGCGCCGGCAAAGCAGCTCACCCAGGCGGTCACGTCGCGGGCGACGTCCTGGGGCAGCGGCCGCTTCAGCGCGATGTCGCTCACCGCGAGCCTCCCGCCGGGCTTCAGCACGCGGAAGATCTCGGCGAGTGCTGCGTCCTTGTCGTCCACCAGGTTCAGCACGCAATTGGAGATGACGCAGTCCACGCTGCCGATCGGAAGCGGCATGGCCTCGATGGCGGCGTGATGGAAGGCGACGTTGGCATAGCCGCCACGTTCGGCGTTGGTGCGCGCCAGCGCCACCATCTCCTCCGTCATGTCGATGCCGATGGCGCGGCCTTGGCTGCCCACGGCGCGGGCGGCAAGGAACACGTCCAGTCCGCCGCCGCAGCCAAGATCCACGACCGTCTCGCCGGCTTTGAGCGAGGCGAGTGCGACCGGGTTGCCGCAGGACAGCCCCATATTGGCCTCGGCCGGGATGGCGGCGAGATCTTCGTCCGCATAGCCGAAGGCGCGCGCCACGCGCCGGACGCCGGCATCGTCCGAGCTCAGGCGCTCGCGCGCCACGCGTCCATATCCCGCCCTCACCGCCTCGCGCATGTCGCCCATGTCCAAGCCTCGCTCTTGCCCTGGCCATCCCTAGAGCGCTATCGCGTCAGGTTGAATCGCGACCGCTCTCTAGCCTTTTGTTGACGCATGATCTTTTCGGAAAACCGGTTCCCACCTTTCCGGATCAAGCTCTAGCATGCCTCTGGCCTTTGCGGGGAGCGAGGCCGTTTGCCGCCGGGCATGGCGCAAATCCCTCTCCCCATCGGTTCTCGGAAGCGGGTTTCCCCGTGATGGAAGTTGGATGGCTGATGTTGGATAAGTCGCTGATTTACCTTGTGTCTTGTTGGAGGGGCGATCACCTTAATGCCTCTACTTTCCCGCACCGCGCTACCTATTCGGCATCGAGGTAGCAATGGGGCGGCAGAGAAGGGGGGCGGAAGGATGCCAAGACT
>PLBV01000048.1 GCA_003135455.1 Hyphomicrobiales bacterium
CCGCCGAAGCGGACATCGGCCTCGCCGCGAGCGATGCCGAGCACCTCGTGGGCGTTCGAGTGGTAATGGTGGAACGGAAAGATGCCGTTCCGCCAGCTGCCGCCCCAGCCATGACCGTGGAACACAACCTCAAAGGCAACCGCCGGGTCGCCGCGCCTCGGGTCGATAGCCTGCGCATAGACGATCAGCGGCAGCCGATTGTTCGGTACGTCGCCGTCATCGGGAAAACGGTGCTCCGTGTGCTTCATGGCGCTGCAACGGGACTTCGCGGGGGGCCGTCGTTCAGAGGACGCCGAGCTTCTTCTGCAGGCTCGACGACGAGGTGGTGTATTGGAAGATCAGCTTCTTATCGGGATAGACATATTTATAGGCGGCCTGCGCCATCAGAGCCGCCTCGTGGAAGCCCGACAGGATGAGCTTGAGCTTGCCAGGATAGGTATTGATGTCGCCGATGGCGAAGATGCGGGGCTCGCTCGTCTCGAACCGCGCCGTGTCGACGGGGATCAGGTTCTCCTCGAGATTGAGGCCCCAGTCGGCGACGGGGCCGAGTTTCATGGTGAGGCCGAAGAAGGGAAGCAAAACCTCCGCCTTCTGCTCGAAGCTCGCCCCATCGGCGCCCTTCACCGTCACTGAGCTCAATTTGCCGTCCGTCCCGTGCAGCTTCGTCACCTGACCGAGCTTGAAGCTGACATCGCCATTCTCGACCAGCGCGAACATCTTGTTCACCGAGTCCGGCGAGGCGCGGAACTCGGCGCGGCGGTGGATGAGGGTCAGCGACTTGGCGACGGGCTGCAGGTTCAAGGTCCAATCGAGCGCGGAATCGCCGCCGCCCACGATGAGCACGTCGCGCCCGCGGAAATGCTCCATCTTGCGCACCGAGTAGAACACCGAGGTGCCCTCGTAAGCCTCGATGCCAGGGAGCGGCGGCCGCTTCGGCGTGAACGACCCGCCACCCGCGGCGATCACCAGGATCTTGCATTCGAGCGTGGTGCCGGCGTCGGTCGTCAGCCGGAAGCCTTCGTCGCCCAGCCGCTCCAGGCTTTCGACCCGCTGGCCGAAATGGAACTCCGCGCCGAACGGCTTGATCTGGTCCATAAGCCGGTCGGACAGCTCCTGGCCGGTCACCACCGTCAAGCCCGGAATGTCGTAGATGGGCTTCTCGGGGTAAAGCTCGGTGCACTGCCCGCCCGCCCGATCGAGGATGTCGACCACATGGGCCTTTACGTCAACGAGGCCGAGCTCGAAGACAGCGAACAGGCCCACCGGTCCTGCGCCCACGACAACCGCATCGGTCCTGATCACCTCTTCGGTCATGGCTTCACGCGCTCAGAATTGCTTTTCGGGGACGCGGACGATCAGGCCGTCAAGGGCGTCGGTGACCTTGATTTGACAGCTCAAGCGGCTTGCCTCGCGAACGTCGAAAGCGAAGTCGAGCATATCCTCTTCCATGGCCTCCGGATGGCCGGTCGCCTCCCGCCAGGCCTCATCCACATAGACATGACAAGTGGCGCAAGCGCAGGCCCCGCCGCATTCGGCCGCGATGCCGCGAATGTTGTTCTTCACCGCGGCCTCCATCACCGTCATGCCGGGCTCGGCCTCGACGATTCGGGGGGTTCCGTCCGGCTCGATAAAGGTAATCCTGGCCATGGCATTGGCGGACTAGCGTGCTCTTCCGATCATGGGGGCCGGGCAGCTGGAGAGGCTCGCGCCCGTGAGATAGGCGAGCGCGAGAGGGCGAAACCCGCTCGCGGCCCGTGCTCTATAGGGCAATTGGAAACGAGACTCCAGCCCCTCGGCGCAATCGTCGGGAGCGGCGGCGATAGAGCCTTCGCGCTACCGCGCGAGAAACAATCGCGACGGCACTTTCGCCATCTCTTTGAGCATAGTATTTGCGCGAAGAGCCCGCTCCCGCCTGGACGGCCAGGCCTTAGAGCCCTATCGCGTCAGGTTGAATCGCGACAGCGCTCTAGTTTTTTGTTGGAGCATGATCTTTTCGGAAAACCGGTTCCCACTTTTCCGGATCATGCTCTAGCGGTCCTTCAACAGGGAGCGGATATAGGCCTTGGCCTCGCCGAGAGACGCTTCGATCTCGACCAGTCGGGCGCGACGCGAGGTCGCAAGCGCGTCCCCCGCTAGCGCCTCGGCGCGCTCGGCTGCTTCCGCCGCCCGCCAGGCGCCGATCGCCTGGGCTGAGCCCTTGAGCGAATGGGCGGCGTCCTTCCACTCCTGATCGTTAGCGGCGCCCTGCAAGCGCTCCAGATAGACCAGCGACTGGGTGCAGAAGAGATCGAGCACCTCGCGTTCGAGCGCGCGCTCGCCGAGCGTGTAGCGGGACAGATGCACCAGATCGACCGGCCGTGACGAGGCTTTGCGCGCCTGCCTCACCGCCGCTTCGGGCCATGCGCCGACTTCGGTTTCCATAGGTTGCTCCCCTCCGTCTTCAGGCCGAACGTGGCTTCGAGAGCGCTTTCGCGTCAGGTTGAACCGCGACAGCGCTTCTCACGTTTTGTTTGACGCATGATCTTTTCGGAAAACCGGCATCCACTTTTCTAAAATCATGCTCCAGCACCTGGCCCCGGCAATGGGACGCTTTTGGGGTGCATTGCGGAAAGGCTTAAGGCCATTCTGTGAACGTCGCCCAGATTGCGGGTTTCGAGCCGTCTTGCAAATTTGCAACTAGCCCCTCGCCCGCATGCCCTACCAGACCGGCAAGAGGCCAGAATAGCCTAATGATGCGAGCGGCTTAGCACGCGGTAAGCATGTTTCGCGATTAAACTTTTTTTAGCCCTAAAAATCCGTTAACGATGGCGGAGCGGGGGAAAATGCATCTTAGGGGCCACTTCCGGGTATAGGGTCAATCCGGGAGCAAGCATGTCCCTACTCGATGTCCGCGCCGCTGCAGGTATCTCGTAGCGCGGCGCAACTTCTCTCCAGTGCTTCAAGTGGGTAGCGAGGAACGCGTGATGGCGCAGGAACAAGCGAAGTCGTCGCTGGCAGCAGGGTCGCCCGGAGCCAAGGACGAGAGCAAGGCCGCAGCGGACGCAAAGGCTGGCTTGATCGAGGGCAAAACGCCCGATAACCCCCAGCTCCGAGCCATCGAGCGCACCGCCGAGCCCCAAAAGAAGACATCGCTGACCGAGCGGCTGCAAGCCGAGCAGCGCAAAGCGCAAGATTTCAAGCAGGATTTCAAGGACGACGACACCAAGCCGCTGGAACTCACCGACGTGGTGAGCTCCGCTGCCTCTGGCGGCAATGCGGGTAAGCCGGTGACGCGGATCAGGCGGCCCGCCGGTCCCGCCCATCGCCGGATCGCGACCGCCGCCAATGACGATTTGCCCTCCATCGGCGGCTTGATCTTCGCGCTGCAACAAAAGCCCTCGCGCTCGCCCTTCCTCGTCGCGCTCGTTGCTTCCGTCGCCTGGTTCGTCATCGGCGGCTTCTTCGCCTTCGGCCTCATCTCGGCCCAGCTCAAAGCCGCCGGCGGCGCCCCGGACCTTTTGGCCAATCCTTCCGCGCTTACCGCCGCAGTCGGCATCGTCTTGCCCATCGCCATTTTCTGGTTCCTTGCCCTGCTGGTCTGGCGCGCCCAGGAGCTGCGCCTGATGGCCTCGGCCATGACGGAAGTGGCCGTGCGGCTGGCGGAGCCGGACAAGCTCGCCGAGCAGTCCGTCGCCTCCCTCGGCCAGACCATCCGCCGGCAAGTGGCCGCGATGAACGATGCCATCTCACGCGCCATCGGGCGGGCTGGCGAGCTCGAGGCGCTGGTGCATAACGAGGTGGCGGCGCTTGAGCGCTCCTACAGTGAGAACGAGATCCGCGTGCGCAGCCTGATCAGCGAGCTCGCGAGCGAGCGCGAGGCGCTCAGCAACAACAGCGAGCGGGTGAGCGAGACGCTGAAGGGCGTCAGCGCGCAGGTGGCGCGCGACATCTCCGCCGTGAGCGGCTCGATCGACAAGAAACTCGCCGAGCGCGGCCAGCAGCTCACCGAGCTCCTCGTCGCCCGCAGCACCGAGGCCGCCGAGCAGGTGCAGAAGGCGCAAAGCAAGGTGGTGGAGCATGTGCCGGCTCTACTCGACCGCCTGACCAAGGAGCAGACGCGGCTGACCAATGTCATCGAGGGGGCGGCGAAGAACCTACAGGCGCTGGAGAGCGTGGTAGGCGAGCGCACCACGGCGCTGGACAAGACCATGAAGGAGCGCACTGAGGCGCTTCAGACCACGCTCGCCACGCGCGTCAAGGCCCTGGAGACCTCGGTTGCGCAAGGCGCGCTCACTCTCGACAAGGCCATCGGGCAAGGCGCGCTCACTCTCGACAAGACCTTCAAGGAGCGCACCGATGCGTTGACCGCCACCGTCACCCAGAGCGCGGGCGTGCTCGACAAGACGTTCAAGGACCGCACCGATGCGCTTGCCGCCACGGCCAACCAGACCGCCGCCACCTTAAGCAAATCGCTCACCGAGCGCACCGATGCCTTCACCGCGGCAATCAACCAGAGCGCGGGCGCGCTGGACAAGACCTTCAAGGATCGCACCGACGGCTTTGCCGCCACGGTCGATCAGAGCGCCACGAGCTTGAGCAAGTCGCTCAAAGACCGTACCGACGCCTTCGCCTCGACCATCAACCAGAATGCCATCGCTCTGGACAAGACGCTCGCCGAGCGGACCGATAGCTTCGCCAATTCCATGGCAACGCGCAGCAAGGCGCTGGAACACTCGATCGTGAATCACGCCGCCGCAGTCGACAAGGCGCTTGCCGACCGGGCCCACGCCGTCACCACCTCGATCGTCCAGCATACGACCGCCATCGACAGGACGCTCGCCGAGCGCACTCACGCCGTCACCACCTCGCTTGCCGAGCGGCTGAAATCCATCGATGCCACCTTCGGCCACCACGTCCAGTCCGTGGACCACATGCTCAGCGAGCACGCCAAGTCCATCGAAGGCAGATTTGGCCAGCAAAGCGCGCAGCTCAACCAAGTGCTCGCCCACAATTCGAACCTGATGCGGCAGACCGCTGACCAGGTCGGCGCGCAATCGAAGGAGGCCGTCGGCATCCTCACCGGTCAGACGCAGAATCTGCGCGATGTCTCGCGCGGACTGCTCGACCAGATCCACAGCCTGACCCAGCGCTTCGAGAACCAGGGACAGGCGATCCTGACCGCCGCCAAGGCGCTCGATTCCTCCAACACCAAGATCGATTCCATCCTGGAAGGCCGCCACCAGTCGATCATCGGGCTGCTGCACACCGTGAGCACCAAGGCGCAGGACCTCGACGGCGTAATGCGCTCCTATGCCGGCATGGTAGAGGGCGCGCTGGTGCAGGCCGAGACAAGAGCGAAGCAGGTGGGCAGCGCGCTCGCCCGCGACACCGCAGGCCAGGCGCAGCAGGCGCTCGCCCAGATCGAGCGGCTGCGCGAGGAAGCGCAGGCCCATACGGCGCGCGCCGTGGGCGACCTCAAGGGCAGCTTCGAGACGGTCATCACCCAGATCGGACGCCAGCTCGAGCAGATGCGCGGCCAGTTCGACCAAACCTCACACGGCATGCGCGAGGCGGCGCGGGAGACCGCGAGCGATCTCGACAGCATGCGCCAGGAGATGCAGCGGCGGATGGAGGCCCTGCCCCAGCAAACGGCGCAAGCGACCGCGGCCATCCGCAAGGCATTGGCCGAGCAGCTGAGGGAGATCGAGGCGATCACGCCGGTGCTCACGCGGGCGGCACAGCAGAGCACCGGCACCGACCCCTACCGGCAAGCTTCGCTACCCAGGGGCCAATCCTTGCCGCCGCGGGGCGATGAGTTCAGGCCCTCCGGTCAAGTCGTGCCGCTTCGCGGCGAAGAGTTCAGGCCATCCTCCGGCCAAGCCATGCCGCTCCGCGGCGATGACCTCAGGCCCTCCTCCAGCCAATACGATCTGCCACCCTTGCCGCGTTTCGACGCCAGGGGCCGCCAGACTGCGCCCTCCCTCCAGGAGGACGGAGGCGACCTTGGCTCGGTCGCAAGCAATCTTGCGCAGCAGCTTTCCGGCGCGTCGCAGTCCGACCGGCGGGGCCAAACAGGCGATGGCTTCCGCGCACAAGCGCCAGGTCAGCTCGATGGCCGTCAATCGGGCCGCCGCGAATCATGGTCCTTGGGGGATCTTCTGGCGCGGGCCTCGGAGCCCGACGACCAGCCGCCCTTCGGCGGACAGGCGCCCCGGCAGGAGACGAACTTCGGCAGCCGCAGCCCCGCTGCCGCCAATGGCGCAGGCTCTGGCTTGCGCCTCGACGAGATTGCGCGCGCCATCGACCACCGCACGGCGGCGGAGGTCTGGCAGCGCTTCCGGGCGGGCGAGCGCGGCGTATTCGGACGCCATCTCTACAGCCACGACGGCCAGGCGACGTTCGACGAGATCGCGCGCCGCTACGACCGTGACGGCGATTTCCGCTCCACCGTCGACCGCTACATGGCCGACTTCGAGCGGCTGCTCGGCGAAGCCGAGCAGAGTGACCCCGAGGGCCGCATGCTGCAGAACTACCTGACCTCGGAGACCGGCCGCGTCTATCTTCTGCTTGCCCATGCGAGCGGCCACATCCGCTAGAGCACTATCGCGTCAGGTTGAATCGCGACAGCGCTCTAGCCTTTTGTTTGAGCATGATCTTTTCGGAAAACCGGTTCCCACTTTTCTAAGATCATGCNNTTGGCCGCTTAAGGCGGCTAAGCCGAGTGGCGTTTGGGGTGGAGGGAGCTGCCTCCCTTCTGCAAAAGATCACCCGGAGCCGCCCCATCCGCTTGCCCGCGCGTTCCGCGCAAGCGTCCGCCCTCCCCGGGCGGGGAGGGATGGCGCTCGTGGCTACGCCTAGGCCAACCCAAAAGGATCAGCGCAATCGGCAGTGACGGCGCAAGAGCATGGAATGGTTCTGAAGCACGATGCGGCTAGCCGCTAGAGCGCTTTCGCGTCAGGTTGAATCGCGACAGCTCTCTAGCCTTTTGTTGACGCATGATCTTTTCGGAAAATCGGTTCCCACTTTTCCGGATCAAGCTCTAGCGGCGCTGCGACACCCATTGGGTGCTGTCCTGCAGCACCTCGGTGAAGGCCTGGTTCAGGGCCGCTACGCCGGCGGTGGGCTCGTCGCTCGTTGCCGTGACGCGGGCAGTGAAGCCTTTCGACGCCACGACTTTGGAGGTCTTGTTGTCGACTAGCTTGGCGAAGATATCGATGTCCGCAGCGGCGCGGCCGCCGGAGGCATCGATCTGGAAGGCGCGTAGCTCGGTGGACAGACTATATTCGCCGGAGGAGTTGCTCACGGCCTTGACGGCGCCCGAGTTCTGGAAGGTCTCGATCATGCGCACCTGCACCAGCCGCGGCAGCCGGTCGCTCCACGCAACGCCCTTGAAATAGGAGACCTTGTCGGCGCTTGGGCGGACCATGATGCGGTCGGTCTCCAGCGCATGAACCGCGGTAGGCTCGTTCACCACGAGCTGCCACTTGGCGGGCTTGGACGCGGCGGCAAAGGAGCGCGGCGCGATCAGGTCATAGGTCGTGGGGGCGTGGCCGCCGCCGAGCGCCAAGGCACAACCGCTAAGCCCCAGGCACAGCACGCCTGCAGCTAAAGCCGGTGCGGATCGAGACATGTCCGATCGCCCCCTGTTTCTCTCGTCGCACACCCCACGTTGGCCCCTTTAGGGTGTGCTATTGCCACGCGGAGTATATTCCGGGACCTGGTTCCCACCAAGCAAAAAACCCTTGGGATCGGCCTCGAACTTCTCCAGGATGCGATTGAGGGTTACCGCCGTGCGGCGCCCTTCCTTCATGAAGTCGCCGAACGCCTGCAGGCTGTCCTTGGCGCTGTGCGTCAGCCCATCGACGTTGGAGCCAAGCGAGACTTCGAGCTTGCCCGACAAATTCTTGAAAGACTGCGCGCCATCCCGCACATCGGTGATGGTATCGGAGATGTCGCCCTTGCGCTGATCCAACATCGCAGTGAAATTTTCCACATTCGTGACTGTCTTGTGGATCGATTCCTGGTTCTCGGCAACGAGCTGATTGAGCCTCGTCAACAAGACATTGGCGTTGTTCATCACTGCGGGCGCCGCGTCGAACAAACCTTGGCCGAGGCCCACATCAGCCTGAATGACGGGAATCGGCGTCTCGGCTGTCGCCAGCAGAAAGGGCGAGTCGGGCGTGCCGGCGGTGATCTGGATTCCGCTGCCGCCGGTGAGGCCTAAGGATTGGATGGCGGCGCTGGAGTTCGCGCGCACCGGCGTCTCGCTCCTGATGCTCACCAGCACCTGCACCTTGCGGGCGTCCTGCGGATCGAGCGCGAGCGACCGCACCTCGCCCACCTTGATGCCGTTGAAGCCGACGCTCGCGCCGGTGGTGAGCCCCGCGACCGAGCCATTGAAGACGATATAATAAGGCTTGCCGCCGCCGGCCAAGTTGGTCATCCAGAAGATGAACACGAAGGCGAGCGTGATAACGCCGAGCACGAAGCCGCCGATCATCAGATAGTTGGCTTTGGTTTCCATTGGCTAGGGTTCCTTACCCATTCGCCGCCTGCGCCCGCGTGGCCGGCATCGCGGCCCTCGCCCTCTCGCCGCAGAAATACTCCTTGATCCAAGGATGGTTGGGGTGGCGCTGCAGCTCCGATGGCGAGCCCGTCCGCACGATGCGCTTCTCAGCGAGCACGGCGACCCTGTCGCACACAGTGAAGATCGTATCAAGGTCGTGAGTCACCATATAGACGGTGAGGCCAAGTGTCTGCTGGAGCTTGCGGATCAAATGGTCGAAGTCGGAGGCGCCGATCGGGTCGAGGCCGGCCGTGGGCTCGTCGAGAAAGACGATCTCGGGATCAAGCGCCAAGGCCCGGGCGAGCCCTGCGCGCTTGCGCATGCCGCCGGAAAGCTCTGAGGGAAATTTGTGCGCGGCCTCGGGCGGCAAGCCGACCATGGTCAGCTTCAGGAAGGCGAGATCGTCCATCATCGCCTGCGGCAGATCGAGATGCTCGCGCATCGGCACCTGGATATTCTGCAAGACGGTGAGCGAGGAGAACAGCGCGCCGTCCTGGAAGAGGATGCCCCAGCGGCTCTCGATGTCGAGCCGGTCCTTCGCCGACAAGGTCTTGACGTTGCGGCCAAACAGCTCAATCTCGCCGGCTTCCGGCTTCACCAGACCGGTAATGACGCGGAGTAGAACCGACTTACCCTGGCCAGAGCCGCCCACAATGGCGAGGATCTCACCGCGATAGACGTCGAGGCTGAGGCCGTCCCAAATCTGATAGCCGCTGAAGCTCTTGGCGAGCCCGCGCACCCTGATCAGCACCTCTCTTCCGCTGTCCACGGTCATCCCCAGACCGCCGAGATAAACATGGCAAAGATGGCGTCGAGGATGATCACGAGGAAAATCGCCTTGACCACAGCGCTGGTCACGTGGGTGCCGAGGGATTCGGCACTACCTTCGACCTTCAGCCCTTCGAGGCAGCCGACGAGGCCGATAATAAGCGCCGCGAAGGGCGCCTTGATCATGCCGGCCATGAAATCCCGGAATTTCACTGTATCGTGGAGCTTGTCGATATAGGTGGACGCGTCGAGGCCGAGATAGCTGTTAGCCATTAGGCCGCCGCCGATCAGACCCATGATGTCACCAATGACGGTCAAAAGCGGCAACGCCACCACCAGCGCCAGAATACGGGGGAGCACGAGCGTGTCCATCGGATCGATGCCCAGCGTCCGCATGGCGTCGATCTCCTCGCGCATCTTCATCGACCCGATCTCGGCGGTGATGGCGGAGCCCGAGCGGCCGGCCACCATGATCGCCGTGAGCAGAATGCCCACCTCGCGCAAGGCGAGAATAGCCACCATGTTGACAGCGAAAGACTCGGCGCCGAACAGTTTGAGCTGAACCACGCCCTGTTGCATCACCACGGCGCCGATCAGCATGCAGATGAGCGAAGTGATGGGTACGGCGCGCAACCCCGCGTGATCGAGGTGATGCACGAAGGAGGTGGCGCGGAAGCGCGAAGGCTGCCGGGCCATGCGGCCGATGCCGGCGGTCACCTCGCCAAGAAAGGCGGTCAGCTGCACTGCGTCGCGCCACACGCCGATCAGCGCCTTGGTGGCGTCCTCGATGAGCTGCCGACCTGGGTCGCGCTTCTCGAGCTTCGGCTGCTCGGCGTTGCCCTTGCGCTGCACCTCCTCGATGAGGACGCGGAAGGACTCGGTGGCGCCGGCGTAGCGGGTGCGGAGGCCGCCCTTCTCCCAGGCCGCCGCCGTGCGCTGCAACAGCCAGGCGCCGGCGGTGTCGATCTCGGCGATGCCGGCGATGTCCATCACTCCGGTGAATTCGGGGGTGGGCGGGATCGGCACGCGCAGGCGCTTCAAGGCCGTATCGAGCTTGACGACCTCGGCGACGGTCCAGGCGCCGGTGGCGATCAGGCAGAAAGTCGTGCCCCTGAGCTCGACGCGAAAGCCTGGCGCACGCGCCTGGGTCGGCAAGACGAGCTGGTGGTCGCGCTTGAGCATGGAAGGGCTTAGGCTTCGGTTTCCGTGGCCGTCGAGGCGTCTTAAGGGCCTCAGTTTGTGACTGAAAAAGCTGGAGAAAGAAAGGCTTTATGCCGGTGGGCGAGGGTCAACGCGAGGCATCCGAGGCGCCGTCCCGGAGAAGCCTTAAGGTGAGCGTCGAGCGCTGGCCGATCCGGGGCTCCTTCACCCTCGCGCGCGGGTCCAAGCAAGAAGCCGTCGTGGTGGTGGTGGTGATTAAGGACGGCGTCCATACCGGCCGCGGCGAATGCGTGCCTTACGCGCGTTATGGCGAAAGCGTGGCGGAGGTGGTCCGCGCCATCGAAGCATGCGCGGGCCTCATCACCGCAGGCGACGGGCGTGAGGCGCTTGCCGCAAGGCTGCCGCCCGGCGGTGCGCGCAACGCGCTCGACTGTGCGCTGTGGGACTATGAGGCCAAATCTACGGGCCGGAGCGCGGCCGAGCTAGCCGGCTTGCCGGCGCTCAAGCCGGTGGAGACGGCGCTGACGATCTCGCTCGGGGCGCCGGAGGAGATGGCGGCGAGGGCGACGGCGGCGGCGAGCCGATACCCCTTGCTCAAGCTTAAGCTCGGTGGTGAAGGCGACGAGGCACGGCTCGCTGCGGTACGCCAGGCGGTGCCCAAGGCCCGCCTCATCGCCGACGCCAATGAGGCGTGGCGGCCGCAGGATCTGGAGCGCCTGCTTCGGGCAGCAGCGGCAGCGGGCGTAGAGCTTATTGAGCAGCCCCTGCCAGCAGGCGAGGATGGGACGCTTGCGCGGATGGCGCACCCCGTCCCCCTGTGTGCCGATGAGTCCGTGCATGATCGCAAAGGGTTAGCGGCCATCGCGCACCGCTATGACGCCGTCAACATCAAGCTCGACAAGGCGGGCGGCCTCACCGAGGCGCTCGCCACGGCGGCGGAGGCGCGGGCGCTTGGGCTCAAGCTCATGGTGGGATGCATGGTCGGCACCTCGCTCGCCATGGCCCCTGCCCTGCTGCTCGCGCAAGGTGCCGACTGGGTGGACCTCGACGGACCGCTCCTGCTCGCGCAGGACCGGGAGCCCGGGCTTGCCTATGAAGGCGGCAAGGTCTTTCCAGCTAGCCCCGCGCTCTGGGGCTGATTTTGCCCGACCCGTCTCGACGGTTAACGAATCCCTAATCCTTCGCCCTGTAGGCTCGGCCCAATCACCCGAATCACGCTAGCTTCTAGGCCATGCCGGAAAAAGCCCCAGACGGGCCATCGTCGCGACGCCAAGCCTCACCGCCGGCCCGCCTCACCGCAGACTATGCCGCGATCGAGGCAGCGCTCTGCGCACACGCGCGCGGACGCTGGTTCCTCGCCGAATATGCGCGTCGCAACCGCACGGCCGATACCCAGATGCTGCTCGCGGCGATCACCAAGCTCGAAATGGCGGTGTTGAGGCCGCAGCGCCCGCAAGAGCCCGGCTCCGTGCTTGGCGAGCTCGTCGAGATCAGCGAGGCGATCGCGCGCACGCGGCGGGAGATCGCCCAGATCACGCCGCCGCACAAGCTCGACGCCCAGCTCACCAACGCCACCGAAGAGCTCGATCACGTGGTCGAGGCGACCGAGACGGCGACCTCAGACATCCTGCAGGCGGCGGAGGAGATCCAGGAGGTCGCCTGGATCTTGCGCGAGAAGGGAACCGAGATCGAGCTCTGCGACACGCTCGATCAGCGGGCCACCGACATCTATACCGCCTGCTCCTTCCAGGACATCACCGGCCAGCGGACGGCGAAGGTGGTGCAGGCGCTTCGCTTCATCGAGCAGCGCATCAACGCCATGATCGAGATCTGGGGCGTGGACGATGTCGCCTTCCGGCTTGCCGCACTTGAGCAGTCCCCTCAGGACGACCAGGTTTTACTCAATGGGCCGCAGCGCACGGGCGGTGGCCTGAAGCAGGACGATATCGATAGGATGCTGGTCGGAGGCGCCCCTAATCCGCAAGGCGAGGCGGGCGCGGGAGCGGCTGCGCCCAAGACGCTTGCGCCCATGACGCCAGAGGCCACCGCGCCCAAGGGCGAGGCCGGGAGCTTCCAGCCGCCCGAGCCCCTGACGCTTGCCAGGTTGCACGCGGTGAAGCGGGCAGCGCTGTTTGGCTAAGCTTTTTTACCAATGCGCTCAGAGCCTTATCGGCTAGACGCGTCATTTTTGGCTTCACCCCTTGAAATTTTTGGGCGCGCTTGCCATTTCAAAAGCGACGCGAGTTACCCCAAAGCGTCCCCCAAACTGACGCATGAGAGTGACGGCCCGGTTCCCCCCCAACCGGGCCGTCTTCTTTTGTCGCGGCGGTCTCCGCCTCTTCTCCGGCACGTGATGGGCGGCGAGCATGTTGTCGATGAACTGCCGCGCCGAGTTCTCCCAACTGAAGCCAAGTGCGTGAACGCGAGCCGCATGGCGGTCCAGGTCGAGCGCTGCCATCGCGGCCTGCCCTAGGTCGGCGCTGAGCACGCCGGCGGCGGGGTCGGTGATCACGTCTGCGGGCCCGCTCACGGGGTACGCCGCGACCGGCACGCCGCTCGCCAGCGCCTCGAGCAGCACCAGGCCAAAGGTATCGGTGAGGCTCGGAAATACGAAGACGTCGGCCGACGCGTAGGCAAGTGCCAATGCCTCACCCTGCTTGGGGCCGGTGAACAGCGTATCGGGGTAGAGGCGCGCGAGCTCCGCCGCCTGCGGGCCACTGCCCACCACCACCTTGCGACCGGGAAGCTTGAGATCGAGAAAGGCCTTGATGTTCTTCTCCACGGCGATGCGGCCGACATAGAGGAACACGGGCTCCTTGCCGAAGAGGCGCACCGGACGCGGCCGGAACAGCTCGGTATCGACCCCCCGCGACCACAGCATCAGCCGCTCGAAGCCGCGCGCGGCAAGCTGGGCGGCCAGTGACCGCGTGGCCACGAAAGTACCGGCAGCGCCATTGTGGAACCGCCGCTGCAGCGCATAGCACCACCCTTCCGGCACCGGCAGCCGCGCGCTTACATATTCCGGGAAACGGGTGTGGTAGCTCGTGGTGAAGGGCCGCTTGGTCTTGCGGCAATACCCCCGCGTCATCAGCCCGATGGGTCCTTCCGTGGCGATATGGATGAAATCCGGCCGCACCTCGTCGATATGGCGGGCGATCGCGCGCGGGGTGACGAGCGACAAGCGAATTTCCGGATAGGTGGGACAAGGCAGCGTGCGGAATGCCGACGGCGCGAGAAACTGAAGCTCGAAGCCAAGCTTGCCCGCTTCGAGCGCCAGCCGCTCATAGGTACGGACCACCCCATTGACCTGGGGGTGCCAGGCGTCGGTCGCGATGAGCACCCGCATCAAGCCGCAGCCTCGAGCTCCTCGACCAAGCCCTCTCGGTCCTTGGTCATGTCGTAAGGAGGATGGGTCCAGCGGATGATCTCGAACACCCCCTCCTCGGTCTCGGCCACGGCCGTGCAGCTTTCGACCCAGTCTCCGGTGTTGATATAGATAACGTCACCCACCTGCCGCATGGCGGCATGATGGATGTGGCCGCAGATCACCCCTTGTGCCCCGTGGCGCCGAGCTTCCGAGGCGAGTGCTGTTTCGAACTCGCCGATATAGTTCACGGCCCGCTTCACCTTCTGCTTCAGATAGGCAGACAGCGACCAATAGCGCAGCCCGAAGAAGCGGCGGATCACGTTGAAATGGGTGTTGGCCCAGAGTGCCAGCGTATAGCTCCAGTCGCCGAACAGGGCGAGCCAGCGCGCATAACGCACCACGACGTCGAACTCATCTCCATGCATCACCAGGTAGCGCCTGCCGTCGGCCCCCACATGAATGATGTTGCGGACGATGGCGACGCCGCCGAAGCGCATCCCACAATAGTCCCGCATGGCCTCGTCATGATTGCCGGGGATGAACACGACATCGGTGCCCTTGCGCACCTTGCGCAACAGCTTCTGAAGCACGTCGTTGTGGGACTGCGGCCAGTAGACGCCGCGCTTGATGCGCCAGAAATCGAAGATATCGCCCACCAGATAGATGCGGGAGGCCTCGCATACGCGCAAGAAATCGAGGAACGCCTCGGCCTGGCAGGCTTTCGTTCCTAGATGCAGGTCCGAGACGAAGAGCGCCCGGTAGTGCTTTGTCCCCGCAGCATTTTGCACGTCGTTTTCCGGCGTTTTCATCAGCTTGGAGTGGAGGTAGTCGAGTCTTGTTGCAGGCTTGTGACAGGCACGGCGACTAGCGCGCTATCACGCGAAACAGAATCGCGACAGCGCTCTAGTCCTTTGTTTAAGCATGATATTTTTGGAAAATCGATTCCCACTTTTCCGGATCATGCTTAAGCGTCAACGAGGGTCCGTATGAGCGGGATCGAGCTGAAGGACCGCCTTGAGCAAGCGCTTGGCTCCAAGGTGGTGGACATGGGCCCGCTGCCCGTGGGCTTCGGGCTCACGGGCCTCACGCTCCGCCTCGCCGACGGGCGGCGCTTGGCGGTCAAGGCGCGGCAGAGTGGCGCCCGCGGGAACCTTGCGCTCGAGGCCACCATGCTGGACGAGCTTGCCCGCCTCTCCCTCCTGCCCGTGCCACGGGTGCATTTGGCCTCCCCCGACCTTCTCGTCATGGACTTTGTCGAGACCGATGGGGGCGGCATCACACCAGGCGTCGAGCGCCATGCGGCCGAGCTTCTGGCGGGGCTGCACGCCACCCCGCGCGGTGCTTTCGGCTATGGGCGCGACACGCAGATCGGGCCGCTTCCGCAGCCAAATCCGGAAAGCGTCCGCTGGATCCCCTTCTTCCGCGATCATCGGCTGCTGCATATGGCCCGGGCTGCCCATCAGGAGGGCCAGCTGCCGCTTAGGCTTCTGGACAGGCTCGAGCGGCTGGCCGCGCGGCTCGATGATTATCTGATCGAGCCGCCCTACCCCAGCCTCTTGCATGGAGATGTGTGGACCGGGAACGTGCTCGTGCGCGGGAACAGAATCGCTGCCTTCGTGGATCCGGCGATCTATTGCGGCCACCCGGAGATCGAGCTCGCCTTCACCACCCTGTTCGGGACCTTCGGCTCCGCCTTCTTCGACGCCTATGGCGCCTTGCGGCCGCTGGAGCCTGGATTTCACGAGACGCGGTGCGGCATCTACAATCTCTACCCGACGCTCGTGCATGTGCGTCTGTTCGGGGCCGGCTATCTTGCAGGGATCGAGCGGACGATGTCCAAGCTCGGGCTTTAGCCAAAAAAAGAACCGGCCCGGATGAACCGGGCCGGTCTTCCCTGCGAAACGAGCCGTGCTCCAAAGGCTTAGCCTTTTAGCGGGCTTCGGCTCGCCCCCCCATTTTGTTCCTGAGCCGATCGTTCGGCTTGGTTCAGATCCCTCTGAGCTATTGTGCTCTTTTGCGCTTTGCGCTTCTGGCGATGAGGCCCCCCGGCCCTGCCGTCGTCGTGATGCAAACTAGCCCACCGCCGGCCCATGCTTCAATATTGGACAGGCGCCCTGACGCAAAACTGCCGATGACTGTTGCCGAAATGCCAAAATGGGAAATCACGCGCCCGTGAGGCGTACCCAAACATTCCATTTTATCGTTCTATATCAACGCATTTCAGATTCAGATTGAAGCTCGCTAGAACATGCCCATGGCCGGCGCGAGCCATCGCCGGCTTGTCACAATTGCCACATTGTGGCGAAAACATTTCGAGTCTCCGTTGCAGTTCGGCAACGCGTCCGGGGACGGGGCCACAGGGAGCCTCGCGCCCGTGCTGTCTGCTCCGGCCGGCGCATCCTGGCTGTGCGGTACGGCGGTCAGCGTCGATGGGAAAACGAGGAGCGACCGGGTGGCCTGAAGAATTGCGCGGACTGGCAACGCTTGGCGCCGCCAGTCCGGCCTTTGCATTCGCGCTAAAGCATGATCCGGAAAGGTGGNNGTCGCACTCCAACCTGGCGCGATAGCGCGCTAGCGGCGCAGCGATACGTTGGCGACCGGGCGATAGGCGCCCGAGCCCTGGTCAAGCTGCACGATGTTGATTGAATGGCCCTTGCCGGAAATATTGATGCTCATGCGGCCGGAGAACTTGTCGCCGCTGATGCGCGCATGCACCGTATTGCCCTTTGCCGTGCCACTCACACCGCCACTGGCGTCATAGGTGCTCTCGCTCCAGGAGCCCGAGATCTTGCCGCCATTATAGGTGAGCTTGGTGCTAGAGTTGATCTTGTAGTCAGTGCCGGCGCAGCGCATGGTCTGCTGCACGGCGCTACCGGCCACATTGTAGGTAACGTGGCAGCTGACCTTCTCGGGCTTGCCGTTCACCGGCGACACCGTGCCGCCGCCCGTCCAATAGCCTTTGAGCGTGTCGAAAGGATTGCCGCTCGCTGCCGCTGCCTTGGGTGACCCCGCCTTGGGTGAGGCCGAGTAGCCCGGCGCGGCGAAGCCGGCCACGAGCAGAAATGCCAAGACCGGCACGGCTTTGCCGATCATGGACGAAAAGACGCGGTGTCCCATGAGTTCTCCCTCTGGTTGGATCGGTCGATCCTCAGGCTGGTGATAGGTTTGTCGCGACGCCTGGCTGTTGCCGGCGCGCGCGCCCATGTGCATCATGCAGAAAAAACCAGGCTGGGGGAAGATCAATGAAGCTCTTGCGTTTTGGCGAGCGGGGCCGTGAAAAGCCTGGAATCCTCGACGCTCAGGGCCGTATCCGCGACCTCTCAAGCGTCGTGGCGGATATTGGTGGCGAAGTGCTTGGGGTCAAGGGTCTTGACCGCTTGCGGGGGCTCGACCTTGGCGGTCTCCCCCTGGTGGAGGGCGAGCCCCGGCTCGGCGCCCCGGTAGGCCTCGTGCCCAAATTTCTCGGCATCGGGCTGAACTACCGGGACCATGCCGAAGAGACCGGCATGCCAATCCCGGAAGCACCCATCGTGTTCATGAAGGCGACCTCCTGCATCTCCGGGCCTGACGACCCCATCCTCGCGCCCAAGGGGTGGGAGCGCATGGACTTCGAGGTGGAGCTTGCCGTCGTCATCGGCACCCTCGCCAAGCAGGTCGCGGAGGAGGGCGCGCGCTCTCATGTGGCGGGCTATGCCATCTGCAACGACATCTCGGAGCGCAGCTTGCAGGTTGGCGGCCCCGGTGAATGGCTGAAGGCCAAAAGCTATGACAGCTTCGGGCCGCTAGGGCCGTACCTCGTCACCAGCGACGAGGTGCCGGACCCGCAAAAGCTCGACCTGGCGCTCGCCCTCAACGGGACGCGCATGCAGACGGGCTCGACCTCGACCATGATCTTCAACGTGGCTCATCTGGTGAGCTATATCAGCCGCTTCATGACGCTAATGCCCGGGGATGTCATCACCACGGGCACGCCGCCCGGTGTCGGCATGGCGCGCAAGCCTCGGGTGTTCCTGAAGCCGGGCGATGAGCTTGCGCTCACCGTCTCGGGCCTTGGCGAGCAGCATCAAACAGTGGTGGCTGAAGGTTAGAGCCTAGGTAAGTCCTCAGACCCGCACCTTGCTCCCTCTGGGCCACCACGCATGGAAGTGGTGCACGGGCCCCCTGCCCTTGCCGATGCTGAGCTGGTCGGCGGCCTGGATCGCCGCGGTGATATAGGCCTTGGCAGCGGCCACCGATTCCTTGAGTGGAGCACCCTTGGCGAGCTCCGCCGCGATGGCCGCCGACAACGTGCAGCCGGTGCCGTGAGTGTTGCGGGTCGGCACCCGCGGTGCTTCGAAACTGAACGGCTCGCCGCCTTCGAACAAGATGTCCACGGAGGTCGGGCCTTCGGCATGGCCGCCTTTGATCAGGACGGCGTTGGCTCCGGCTTCGGTGAGCTTCAGAGCTTGCACCGCCATCTCATATTCGTTGCGTGCGGGCGGCACCCCAAGAAGCTTCGCGGCCTCGGGCAGGTTCGGCGTGATCAGCCTCGCCAGTGGGATGAGGACGGAACGGAGCGTCTCCACGGCATCGGCGTCGAGCAAAGCATCTCCGCTTGCCGCCACCATCACGGGATCGAGCACCACCGGAACGCCCTGAAAGTCCTTCAGCCCTTCCGCCACCGCCTCGATGACCGCCCCCGTCGCCAGCATGCCGATCTTGATGGCGCCAACCGCAAGGTCAGCCGCCACGGCGCGCATCTGCTTGAGCACGAAATCCGGCGGCACGACATGCACCGCCTCGACACCTTGGGTATTCTGCGCGGTGAGCGCGGTGATGACGCTCGCGCCATAGACGCCGAGGGCGGAGAAGGTCTTCAAATCCGCCTGGATGCCGGCCCCGCCGGAGGAATCCGAGCCCGCGATGGTGAGCGCAATGGCCGTCATGGGCGGCACTATCGGCGCTTCTGCCCGCTGGCGAAAGCCGGCATCTTTAGCCGATGCTGGCAAGCCCTGGGAACAGCTCGAGCATCCAGCCGGAGATCAGCGTCATGGAATTGGTCACAAACAGAAGCCCGGTCAGCACGAGGAACCCACCCAGCACCTTCTCCACCGTGCCTAGATGGCGGCGGAAACGCTGCATCGCGCTCATGAAGGGCCGAATGGCGACGGCCGCGGCGATGAAGGGAATTCCGAGCCCCAGCGAATAGACAAGGAGGAGCCTCACGCCTTGGCTCACCGAGCCTTCGCCCGCAGCGATGGCGAGGATGACGCCCAGCACCGGGCCGATGCAGGGCGTCCAGCCGAAGGCGAAGGCAAGGCCGATGAGATAGGCCCCGATCAGGCCGGCAGGCCGCGTCTCGGCGTGATAGCGCGCCTCCCGGTGCAGGATCGGGATGTGGATCAACCCCAGGAAATGGAGCCCTGCGATGATGATGATCACGCCGGCGATCTTGCTGAGCAACGCGAAATTCGCGATCAGCAGCTGGCCGGCGGCGGTGGCCGTGGCGCCCAAGATCACGAACACCGTGGTGAAGCCGAGCACGAAGGCGACCGAGGACAGCACGATGGTCACATAGACGTGGCGCGGCGTCTCGTCCTCGCCGGCGAGCTGGTCGAAAGTGGCGCCCCCCAGGAAGCAGAGATAGGGCGGCACCAGCGGCAGCACGCACGGTGAGAGGAAGCTCAGCAGGCCGGCGAGCAGCGCGCCGAAATAGGTGACGGTCATGGTTGGCCTTTGCGCGCCCCGCGTGACGTTTCGGCGGACGATGGATCGCTCCGCCAAACTCCATGCTTCGTCATGCCCGGCTTTATGCCGGGCATCCACGCCTTTCAGCCAAGCCAGGGCGAAAACGTGGATGGCCGGGACAAGCCCGG
>PLBV01000001.1:0-2394 GCA_003135455.1 Hyphomicrobiales bacterium
AAGGCAAAGTTGCCGTGGTAACGCCTCGTTCTACACGTGGGCTATGCGTGGCTGGTGGCGGGCGGTGCTGCACTGGCGATTTGTGCGCGCACGCCAAGCAAAGCCTCTGCCTTAACCGCCGGTCTCGGTTGCTAGCGACCTCAGACTTTTTTGTATTTTAGGAATTTGCCGGTCATGACGATCTTCACGCGGTCGCCATTCGGGTCTGGCTGCCGCGTCAGATCGAGATCGAAGTCGATCGCGCTCATGATGCCGTCCCCAAACTCTTCCTGGATCAAGGCCTTTAGGGTCGTTCCATAGACCTGCACGATCTCATAAAAGCGGTAGATCAACGGATCGGTGGGGACGCTCTGGCCGAGCGAGCCGCGCAACGGGATTTCGGTTAGAAAATCCTGCGCCTCGGGTATTTCGAGAGCGGCGGCGGCACGATCGGCCGCGTCCTTCGGCAACGACATTTGCCCAAGCAGAGCCGCTGTGACGATGAAGGGCGATAGGCCGATCTCCTCTGCCAGCCTTCGGAAGGAAAGCCCCTTCGCTTTCATGGCCCGCAGCATTTTGCGCTCTACAATCTGTCGTTCACCAGCGAGTTCTGTCATTCCTATTTCCCCCCAGTAGGCGCACGAAGTCGAGGCTTCGCCACTATCCCGACCCGATAGAACGAAGCCCGGCTCCGACACGACGCACGCGCAAGCCGCTATCTCTTAAACCTTCGCCGCCTCCTCGGACCCCTTAGTGGCATCGCCGGCGGTATAGGAACGGGCTCCTGCACCGGCAAGCTTGCCCTTGTCCACGATCAGATATTCGGTGCGGATCGGCTTGCCGGCAAAATAGCTCTCGAGGATCTCGCGCGTCCCGGCGGAATAACGAGTCTGGGCCGAGAGCGAGCTTCCCGAGATGTGCGGCGTCATGCCGTGGTGGGGCATGGTGCGCCAGGGATGGTCCTTTGCCGGAGGCTGCGGAAACCAGACGTCGCCCGCGTAGCCGGCAAGCTGACCGCTTTCTAGCGCGCGCACGATGGCGTCGCGGTCGCAGATCTTGGCGCGGGCGGTATTCACGATATAGCTGCCGCGCTTCATCATGCCGATCAGCTTATCGTTGAACATGTGCTCGGTCTCAGGATGGAGCGGGGCGTTGATGGTGACTACGTCGCATACCTTCACCAGCGACTCCACGTTCGGGTGGTAAGTCAGCCCCAGCTCCTTCTCGACCTTCTCAGGTAGGCGGTGCTTGTCAGTGTAATGGAGCTTCACGTCGAAGGGTTTTAGACGGCGGAGCACGGCAAGCCCGATGCGGCCGGCGGCGACGGTGCCGACATTCATGCCTTCGAGGTCGTAGGAGCGCTCAACGCAATCGGCGATGTTCCAGCCACCTCTGACGACCCAGCCATAGGAGGGGATATAGTTCCGGACGAGCGCCAGGATCATCATCACCACGTGCTCGGCAACGCTGATCGAGTTGGAGAAGGTTACCTCCGCGACGGTGATACCCTTGTCCATGGCGGCTTGCAGGTCGGTATGATCGGAGCCGATGCCGGCGGTGATTATCAGCTTGAGCTTCTTCGCCTTGTCGATGCGCTCCTTGGTCATGTAGGCCGGCCAGAAAGGCTGCGAGATCACGATCTCTGCATCGGGCAACTCTTTATCGAGCACCGAATCCTTGCCGTCCTTGCTCGACGTGACAACGAGGGTGTGGCCGGCCTTCTCGAGAAACTTTCGCAAGCCGAGTTCGCCGGAAACGCTGCCCAGAAGCTCGCCCGGCTTGAAGTCAATTGCGCTCGGTGTCGGTGCCGTCTGACCGTCGGGATACTTGTCGATCTTTGGGATGGAGTCGCGGGCGTAGTTCTTTGGGTAGCCGTCGACGGGATCGTCATAGAGAACACAAACCACTTTGGCCATCGTCTCGCTCCTTACTTTGACGCAGCGCAGGCCGGCCACAGGCGTGGCGGACCCGCAACAACCTGCATAATGAAGTGAGGGGGTGTGAAGCCCTCGCACCTGTCCTCGCGTTTCCTCTCGCCGTTCCGAGGCTTGCAGCCCGGTTCCCGGTGCCCTCAGCTTCGTTTTTTCTTCATTTTAAGATCAAGAGCCTTTACCGGAATGGCCGATAGGATCGCTCTATCGACAGGCCGCGGCAAATAACCTTCGCTCGAGCCCATCGATGCTGCCTGCATGATCCGACCGTGCTGTGTGTTGCGGCGCGCTTTGGAAAAGGCGTGCCTTGCATTCGTCGAGGTGCTTGACGGCTATACCCTTCGCGACCTCGTCAAGCCGCGGGCATCGCTGCGGGCTTTGCTGTCAATTGAGCCATTTGACAGCATTCGAGCATCGGCCCGCGGGCCCAAATCCCCGCGCGCAGCGAGTCGGAAGGTGCAGGTGTAGGTTTTCGGTACACACA
>PLBV01000001.1:2439-2728 GCA_003135455.1 Hyphomicrobiales bacterium
ATCAATGGGACTTGGTATTAGTCCCCTCGCTGGGATGGAGCGCCCGTATCGCGTCGGTCCAGCCATGGCCGGTGAGGCGGGCGAAAGCTTCCCGCACCTCCGGCCGGAAGAGCGCGTCATCGACCCATCGCTCCGGCTTGTAAACATCGAGATCGGTTGGCATGACATTATAGTCGCCGGCAAGCACCGCGGGCGCCCCGCTCGTGAGCAGTCCGCGGCGTGAGCGGTAAGCCGCTCGAACCAGCGGAGCTTGTACTCAAACTTCGGACCCGGCGCCGGATTGCCGTTC
>PLBV01000095.1 GCA_003135455.1 Hyphomicrobiales bacterium
CGGCCTGCGATTGAGACCACCATCTCATCGAGATGCCACTGATCATGCGGTACCGGTCGCCCGCGCCTGAGGTTTCGCGCGACAACCGGCGGCTATACCGATCGGCCAAATGGCGCGCAGCTCGTTGTCTATCTGCTCACGATCGCCATCATTGTCGGGCTGATGCGGTCCCAGCGCTTGCGGACCTTTGCCGCCTCCTCTGCGAGGCGTTCTTCTTCAGAGATCTCCTGAGCTTCTTCGACCGGCGTAGGCCGGAGCACCAGGCCATCGCCCTCTGCTCGCGCACGGCCACAAGCTGCTAGAACTAAAGGCCCATGCCAAGCGCGGGGCGCGTGGATCGGCGGCCCATGTTGCTCCGGTATCACATCAGCCAGCTTACCCGCTTTCGCCCCCCAGGGGTTCCTGTGGCCGTCTTAGAGACCATTTGATATTGGACAGATATTGGACACGCCGCTCCTTTCTGGACTTAAGTCATTGTATATACTGGTACCCCCTAGGGGAATTGAACCCCTGTTTTCAGGTTGAAAACCTGACGTCCTAACCATTAGACGAAGGGAGCACTTAAGCCTCGGGCCGATCACTTGGGCCTCGGGCTGATATAGAAAGCTTTGCCGATTGCCGCAAGAACGGCCACTCGTGGCAGGCAGCTTGGGGCAAGCCGTTTGCGGCAAGCAGCTCGCGGCGACCGGTCGGGTGAGTGGAGCGCGAGCGGAAAGGCGTTAGCTGGAGGAGACGCGCGGGTCGGCCGCGTCCTCGATGATCAGCTCCACGCTCTCCCGACCATTCCAGCTCGACCGCCGCAAATGACCGGCGACGTGCAGCGGCAACCCTTCCGACTTGGACAAGACCCTCGCCAAGGGTGTCTCGGCGACGTGAAAGGCGCAGGCCTCGAGCCGGCTGCCGTCAGGGGCGGTCAGCGTGCAGCGGATATGGGCCTCCTTGAGCAGGCGGACGCGAGAGAGCCTATGGGCGGGAAAGGCGAAGCGGGGCTCGGGGTGGCCCTGCCCGTAAGGCCCTGCCCGTTCGAGGAGATCGATCAGCTCCTTGGTCGCGCCGCCGGAGGAGAGTGCGCCGTCCATGGCCAGGACGCGCGTCGCGGTGGCGGCGGCGACGGGGGTGGCAAGCCGTTCGGTCAGGAAGGCGAACAGGCGATCCTGAATGCGCCGCTCCAGCCGGAAGCCCGCCGCCATGGCGTGGCCGCCGCCCTTGACCAGCAGCCCCGCATGCACGGCGCTTCGTACCGCCTCACCGAGATCGACGGAGGCGATCGAGCGGCCCGACCCCGTGCCGTAGTCATCGGGTTCCCAGGCAATGACGAGAGCGGGTCGGTGAAAACGCTCGGCGACGCGGCCGGCGACGAGACCCACCAGGCCCTTGTGCCAGTCTTCCGCACCGATCGAGATGAAGGGCGCCTCCGGCTGGGCCGCGAGCCAGGCGTCAGCGAGGGCGAAGGCCTCTTCCAGCATGCGCTCCTGGATCGCCTTCCGCTCGGTGTTGAGGGCCTCGAGTTGGCTGGCGAGCCGCCGCGCCTCGATGTCGTCGTCGGTGGCGAGCAAGGCCGCGCCCAGCCCTGAAGCGCCCACCCTGCCGCCGGCATTGATACGGGGCCCTAGGATGAAGCCGAGCGTATAGCAGGTGGGCGCGGTGTCGATGCGGGCGATGTCGGCGAGCGCGCGCAAGCCGGCATTGTGCCTGAGCCGCAAGACCTTGAGGCCTTTGGCGACGAAGGCGCGGTTGGCGCCCTTGAGCGGCACCACGTCGCAAATGGTGGCGAGCGCCACGAGATCGAGCAGGCCTAACAGGTCCGGCTCGGAGCGGTCGCGGTAGAAGCCGTCGCGACGGAGCACGCGGGCGGTTGCGACCAGGAACAGGAACACGACCCCCGCCGCGGCGAGGTGGCCTTGGCCCGAGAGGTCGTCCTGGCGGTTGGGGTTGATCACGGCTGCGGCCGGAGGCAAGGCTTCGTCGGCCTGGTGGTGGTCGATGACGATGACCTCGGCGCTCGCCGCGTTAGCGGCGGCGATCGCTTCTTCCGCCGCTGTCCCGCAATCCACCGTGAGAATCAGCGTGGCGCCCTCCGCCGCGAGCCCGGTCAGCGCGGCAGGCGTTGGTCCGTATCCTTCCGTGAGCCGGTCGGGGATGTAGGTGGTGGGCTGCTGCCCATGGGACCGCAAGAAGCGCTCGATCAGCGCCACCGACACAGCACCATCCACGTCGTAGTCGCCGAAGACCGCAACGCTCTCGCCCTTGCGGATCGCCGCGGCGAAGCGCTCGGCCGCCGCGCCCATGTCCTGCAAGCCCATGGGGTCGGGCAAGAGGCTTCGGATGGACGGGTCGAGAAATTGAGAGACTGAGTGGGTGTCGACGCCGCGGGCAGCGAGCACGCGGCCGAGCAGCTCGGGCAAGCCGTGTCCTTGCGCAATGGCCGTTGCGGTGAGCGCCCGGTGAGGCTCGAGCCGCTCCACCCATCGGAGCCCCCGCGCCGAGGTGTCGACGCCGAGAAAGGCGGGCGCGGCAACGGCAAGAGGGGTCGTATGTTTGAGGGCCGCCGTCACGCGTGAAGACCTGCACTGAAATCCGAGCTTTTCGCGGGCGACTCTAGCTGATTCGGATGCCCACGCCCCCCATAGGCCGGTCAGTCGAACTTGTCGATGTCGCGATGCTCGGTCCTGATCCAGCGCACTGTGCGGGTGGAGGCGCGCATCACCACCGTATGGGTGAAGATCGCCCCTGGCGTGAAGCGCACGCCTTCGAGCAGGGAACCGTCCGTGATGCCGGTGGCGGCGAAGCTCACATCGCCCGAGGCCATGTCGTGCATAGTGTATTTGCGCTTGAGGTCGGTGATGCCTGCAGCGTGGGCCCGCTCGCGCTGCTGCTCGTTCGGCGCCATCAGACGCCCTTGCATCTGGCCACCGATGCAAGCCAGTGCCGCCGCCGCCAGCACCCCTTCCGGCGCGCCGCCCACGCCTATATAGATGTCGATGCCCGTGTCTTGCGGCTCGGTGGTGTGGATCACGCCTGCGATGTCGCCATCGCCGATGAGACGGACCGCGGCACCCGCCGCCCGCACCGCCTCGATCAGCTTCGCATGGCGGGGCCGGTCGAGGATGCAGGCGGTGATCTCGGCCAACTTCACGCCCTTGGCCTTGGCGAGGCGGTCGAGATTGTCGGCGGGCGAGGCGTCGAGATCGACGAGCCCGTCGGCGTAGCCCGGGCCGATGGCGATCTTGTCCATGTAGATGACCGGCACCTTCAACAGGCTGCCACGCTCGGCGATGGCCATGACGGCGAGCGCATTGGGAAGCGCCTTGGCGCAGAGCGTCGAGCCTTCCAGCGCATCGACCGCGATATCGACCTTGGCGCCGGAGCTGGCGCCCGCGCCGATGGTCTCGCCGATATAGAGGAGCGGCGTCTCGCTCTCCTCCCCCTCGCCCACGACCATCACCCCCTGGATTGGTAGCGCGGCCAGCTCGCGATACATTGTACCCATGGCGGCCTGGTCGGCGGCCGCTTCATCGCCGCGGCCGCGGAGCCGTGCCGCGGCCACCGCCGTTGCCTCGGTCACCCTGACGATTTCGAGGGCAAGCATGCGGTCGAGCCCGGTCTTGGCCGATGCTTTTGCCACCCTCCGATCCTCCCCTAACGCGAGCCGCGCCTATGTGACGTCTTTACACCCTGCTTATCACAAGTTTTCGACGCGGTTCATGCCGAGGTCCTTCCCGGGGCCACCATTTGCGAGGTATTGGCTGAGCTGACGACTCTTCGGCTCATTGTCATTTGGTGCGCATCCGTTTGACAAACTACGGGCAGACAGTAGTACCATGGGCGGCGATTCCTTCGAATGGGACGAGGCAAAGGCAGCGGAGAATTATGCCAAGCATGGGGTTCCTTTCGAAAGAGCGCGGGAGGTTTTCAAAGACCCCTTCGCTATCGAGTATGAGGACGACCGGTAGGATTACGGCGAGCAGCGCTATGTTGTCATCGGCACGGTCGACGATAGGCTTCTGTTCGTGGCCTACACGCTGAGGGGCGAAACCATTCGTATCCTCTCTGCACGAGGAGCAGAGCCGCATGAGCGACGCCAATACCACGAGAAGAGACGTAAGCCTGCGCCGTCGGCCGGCGATTGGAGTCGCCTAGACGCCATGACAGCGGCCGAGCGGCACGCGGCGGCGGTCGGCGACGCCGACGCCCGACCTCTCTCCGAGGCAGACTTGAAGCGCATGAAGAGGACGCCGCAGGCAAAGATTATTCGCCGCGCCCTTGGCCTGAGCCAGGAGGATTTTGCCGACCGGTACCGCATCCCTCTCGGTACGCTGCGCGATTGGGAGCAAGGCCGCGCGGTGCCGGATCAAGCGGCCAAGGCCTATCTCACAGTGATCGCTCATGCACCCGAGGTCGTGCGCGAAGCCCTGAAGTCCTGAGGTCCTTCCCGGCGGCGATCACAACTGCTCGATGCGGATCATCTGCGGCTTGGAGTCCACATGGCCGTCGCGCTCGATGGCGGCAAGCGCCTTGCGGATGGCCGCTTCGGTGGTCTGATGGGTGATCATGACGACGGCGGCCGGTGTGCCCGCGTCCTGGCGCTTGAAGCCCGGAAGCTCGGCGCGCTTGCGCCGTTGCACGATGCTCTCGATGGAGATGCCCTGCTTGGCCATGCGGCTTGCTATGGCGGCGAAGGCTCCCGTGCGGTCATAGACGGAAAGCCTGATGTAATAGCCGCCTGCATGGGCGCGCATCTCTGCCTTGCGATAGGGCTTCAGGTCCTTGGCGCGCGTGACCAGCGGCGGCAGGATGTGGCCGCGGGCGATGTCGATGAGATCGCTCACCACCGAGGACGCCGTGGGCCCGGCGCCCGCGCCAGGTCCGATCAGCATCACCTCGCCCACGAAGTCCCCGTCGATGGCCACGCAATTGGAGACACCGTCGACCTCGGCGATTGACCGATGCTTCGGCACCATGGTCGGGTGCACGCGCTGCTCGATGCCGCTGTCGGTACGGAGTGCCACGCCAAGCAGCTTGATGCGATAGCCGAGATCGTCGGCTGCCTCGATATCGGCAGGCGTGATCCCCTCGATGCCCTCGATATAGATGGACTCGAAGCTGGTGCGGGTGCCGAAGGCGAGCGTCGTCAGCAGCGCGAGCTTATGGGCGGTGTCGAAGCCGCCAATGTCGAAGGAAGGATCGGCTTCGGCATAGCCCGCGCGTTGCGCCTCCTTCAGCGCGTCGGCGAAGGTGGTGCCCTCTCGCTGCATGAGCGTGAGGATATAGTTGCAGGTGCCGTTGAGGATACCGTAGACGCGGTTGATGTCGTTGCTCTGCAGGCTCTCGCGCATCACCTTCACCACGGGGATGCCGCCGGCGACGGCCGCTTCGAAACTGAGCGCCACGCCGTGCTTCTCGGCGAGCGCGGCGAGGCTCGGGCCATGATGGGCGAGCAGTGCCTTATTGGCCGTGACCACATGCTTGCCGGCCCTGAGCGCTGCCTCGACCGACTCTTTGGCAACGCCACCTTCGCCGCCGATCAGCTCGACGAAAATGTTGATGGCCGGGTCGCGGGCAAGCGCGACCGGGTCGTCGACGAAGCGTAGATGCGAAATATCGAGGCCGCGCGGCTTGCGGCGGTCGCGCGCCGAGACGGCTATGACCTCAATGGGTCTGCCGGCGCGGTCGGCGAGCGAGCTGCCGCGGGCTTGCAGTAGCCGCAAGACCCCGCTGCCCACCGTGCCGAGCCCGGCCAGCCCGAGTTTCAGAGCATCCGCCATGGCGAGTGATCAGGCCGTGCCTTTCGCCTTCGACGCAATGGGAATGACGTTGTGCATGGACTTGGCCGATTCCGACAGGAATTTCCGGATATTGCGCGCGGCCTGGCGGGTGCGCTGCTCGTTCTCGACCAGCGCGATGCGCACATAGCCCTCGCCATACTCGCCGAAGCCCACGCCAGGAGACACCGCGACCCCGGCCTGCTCCAGGAGGAGCTTGGAGAATTCGAGCGAGCCCAAATGGGCGAACATGTCGGGGATCGGCGCCCAGGCGAACATCGTCGCGGGCGGCGACGGGATCGGCCAGCCGGACCGGCTCATCGCATCCACGAGGCAATCCCTGCGGCGGCGATAGATGCCTCTGATCTCCTCGATGCAGTCCTGCGGGCCGTTGAGGGCTGCCGCCGCTGCCACCTGGATCGGTGTGAAGGCGCCATAGTCCAGATAAGACTTCACCCGCGTCAGAGCCTGGATCAGGCGCTCATTGCCGACGGCAAAACCCATACGCCAGCCGGGCATGGCATAGGTCTTGGAGAGCGTGGTGAACTCCACCGCGATATCCATGGCGCCCGGCACCTGCAGGATGGAGGGCGGCGGCTCGCCCTCGAAATAGATCTCGGCATAAGCAAGATCGGAGAGCACGATCAAATCGTGCTTCTTGGCGAAGGCCACGACCTCCCGATAGAAGCCAAGATCGGCAACGACCGCAGTGGGATTGGCGGGGTAGTTGAGAACCAGCGCCGACGGCTTCGGGACCGAATGCTTCATCGCCTTGTCGAGCGAGGACATGAAGGCGGAATCGGTCCCCGCCGGCAAATGCCGGATGACGCCCCCCGATATGATGAAGCCGAATTCGTGGATCGGATAGGTCGGGTTCGGCACCAGGATCACGTCGCCGGGGGCGGTGATGGCTTGCGCCATGTTGGCGAAGCCTTCCTTGGAGCCGAGCGTGGCCACGACCTGCCTATCGGGATCGAGCTTGACGCCGAAGCGGCGCGCATAATAGGCGGCCTGCGCCCGGCGCAAGCCCTGGATTCCGCGCGAGGCCGAATAACGGTTGGTGCGCGGGTTTTGCACCGTCTCGACCAGCTTCGCCACGATGTGCTCGGGCGTCGGCATGTCGGGATTGCCCATGCCGAAATCGATGATGTCGTCGCCGCGGGCGCGCGCCTCGGCCTTGAGCTTGTTGACCTGCTCGAAGACGTAAGGCGGCAACCGTTTGATTCTGTGGAAATCGCTGTTCACGACTGCGCGTCCCCGTGAAGCCCTCGCCTTGCCCTCACCGCCCGCAGTTGAACCACAAAAGCAATGAGTCCGGCAAGACGCTCGCATGGCGAGGCCCACTCGCTAAGCCAGTGATCTCAATGTGGCGTCTGGGCCGGGGTCGGGGCGGATCCGGTCGTATCCTGGCGCGCTTCGTCCTCATGCTTGACCTGCGCGCTCTCCATGTCGGCAATGGCAGCCTTTTGCTGCTCTTTGGTCAGGGTCTTGTCATAGCCCTTCATGAGGTCGGTGAACTTGGCCATCGGCCCCGATTCGGCGCACCCCCCTACTCCCAAGGGAAGCAAGGCGATGAGGATCAAGCCGGCAAGTCGTGGCACGAAGCGCAGCATGGGCGAAATGTTCGTTTGATATCCCTTCCCCGAGAGCGACTGGCAATCGCGGGCCCCTTGCTATATTGCATAGCACAATGGGTCACTGAACAAAAGCGGCCGGGGCAATCCGCCGCTCCCGTTCAGCATGGCTTAACGATGGTTAACCGGGGGTTAAAGTAAGCGCGGGGGCCTTTATGCAAGAGAGCAACAAAGCTACGCAAGAGAGCGACAAAGCCGAAGCCAAATCCGAAGGCTATCAAGTCAATCAGCTCGACGTGCTCGCCCGTAATATGGTGCGGCTGTTCGACGAGGGGGCCAAGGTGCTCGGGACCTTGGCCGAGCGCGGCAACGGCGCGGGGCCCTATAGCATGTCGACCGAGGCCGGTGAGGCGGCGAAATCGCTGGGCGAGATCGCGCGGCACTGGGTCAGCGACCCGGGCAAGCTTGCGGCAGCGCAGAACGAGCTGTTCAGCGGCTATGCCGAGCTCTGGGGCCGATCGTTCCGCCGCTTCCTTGGCGAGGATGTGAAGCCGGTGATCGAGCCTGAGCCGGGCGACAACCGCTTCAAGGACCCGGACTGGTCGAACGGGCAGTACTTCGACTTCTGGAAGCAGGCCTACCTCATCACCTCCCGCTGGGCCGAGGACGTGACGCGCAAGACCGAGGGGATCGACGACAAGACGCGCAAGAAGGCGTTGTTCTATCTCGAGCAGATGCTGTGCGCGCTTTCGCCGTCGAACTTCGCGCTCACCAATCCTGAGGTGCTGCGCACCACGCTCGCCACCAACGCCGAGAACCTGGTCAGGGGCATGGCCCAGTTCGCGCACGACCTCGAGCAATCGAAGGACCTGCTGCGCATCAGCCAGACGGACTTGTCCGCTTTCGAGGTGGGACGGAATCTTGCCGTGACTCCGGGCAAGGTCGTGTTCCAGAACGATCTCATCCAGCTCATCCAATATGCGCCGAGCACCGCCGAGGTCCATGAGCGGCCGCTGCTCGTCGTGCCGCCATGGATCAACAAATATTACATCCTCGATCTCGTGCCGGAGAAGAGCTTCATCAAATGGGCGGTCGATCAGGGTTTCACCGTGTTCATGGTCTCCTGGGTGAACCCGGACGGAGCTTTGGTGCAGAAGTCCTTCGAGGACTATATGCACGACGGCATCTTGGCCGCGGTCGAGGCGGTCAACCGGCAGGTCGGCGTCCACAACATCAATGCGCTCGGCTATTGCGTCGGCGGCACGCTGCTTGCCTCGACGCTGGCCTATATGGCCGCCAAGGGCGACGACCGCATCTCCTCGGCGAGCTTCCTCGCGGCGCAGGTCGATTTCAGCGAGGCGGGCGATCTGCTCGTCTTTATCGATGATGCGCAGCTGAAGGCGCTCGAGGAGATGATGGCCGAGCAAGGCTATCTCGACGGCTCGCGCATGGCGGCGGTGTTCAACATGCTTAGGCCCCGCGATCTCATCTGGCCTTACGTGGTCAACAATTATCTCCTCGGCAAGAAGCCCTTCCCTTTCGATCTGCTCTACTGGAACGCAGATTCGACCAGGCTGCCCGCCGCCAACCACGCTTTCTATTTGCGGGAGTTCTACCACCTCAACCGCCTGAGCAAGGGCGAGATGCAACTCGGCGGTGAGCGGCTCGACTTGAAGCGCATCACCATCCCGATCTATGAGCTCGCCACCAAGGAGGACCACATCGCGCCGGCGCGCTCGGTGTTCTTGGGGTCGAAGCTGTTCGGCGGACCGGTCCGCTTCGTCATGGCCGGTTCCGGCCATATCGCGGGCGTGGTCAATCCACCGGCCAGGAAGAAATATCAATTCTGGTGTGGCGCGCCGGCGGCTTCGCTGCCCGACTGGATGGCGAATGCGATGGAGGCCCCGGGCTCCTGGTGGCCCGATTGGGCGGGTTGGCTTGGCGAGCAGGCGGGTGGGAAGGTGCCGGGGCGCGACCCATCCTCAGGACCGCTGCCGCCGATCGAGGACGCGCCCGGGTCCTTTGTGAGGGCGCGGCATTAGAGACTGACTGACTCAGCGTCATTCCGGCGCAAGTCGGAATCCAGGAGAAAACGATACCGACCCCGTTATGGCTGGATCCCGGCTTTCGCCGGGATGACGAAATTGCGTTCGGACTTGCTCACGGGAACAGCGGGAGCTGCTCCAGCCCAAGCGTCTCCTCGAAGCCGAACATCAAATTGAAGTTCTGCAGCGCCTGGCCGGCGGAGCCCTTCACCAGATTGTCGATGGCCGAGACGACGATGGCCCTGCCGGGAATGCGGTCGGTGAAAACGCCGATATGGCAGAAGTTCGAGCCGCGCACATGCTGGGTCGCGGGGACGACGCCCTCCTCCACCACGCGTATGAAGGGGCTTCCGGCATAAGCGCCCGCCAGCGCGTGGCGGAGATCGTCCGCCGCCGCCTTGCCGCTGAGCCGTACATAGCAGGTGCAGAGCTCCCCCCGGCTCATGGGAACGAGATGCGGCGTGAAGTTGATGGTCACCGGCTTGCTGCCTGCGCGCGCGAGTTCCTGCTCGATCTCGGGCACGTGGCGGTGGCAGCCGATGGCATAGGGTGACAGTCCTTCGCCGGCTTCCGAGAACAGGATGTTCTGCTTCAGCGTCCGCCCCGCCCCCGACACGCCTGACTTGGCGTCGATGATCAGATCTTCGAGGGCGATGAGCTTGGCCTTGGCGAGCGGCAGAAGCGCGAGCAGCACGGCAGTCGGGTAGCAGCCGGGACAGGCAACGATCTGGGCGCCTTTAATCTGGTCGCGATAATGCTCGGTTAGTCCGTATACGGCATTTGCCAGCAGCTCGGGCGCACTATGCCCGCCTTCATACCATTGGGCATAGACGTCGGGATCGCGCAGGCGGAAATCCGCCGACATGTCGATGATTTTGACGCGCTCCGGTAGCTTGCTGATCTCGCCATGGGCGGTGCCATGGGGCAGGCCGCAAAAGGCTATTTCGATCTCCGTCCAGTCCACCGCATCGGTGGTCACCAGCGCGGGCAGGTCGAGGCTGGCAAGATGAGGGAAGACTTGCGCCAGCGTCTGGCCGGCGTGGCCCTTGGCGGTGAGCGCGGTGATGGCAATTTGCGGGTGCCGCGCGGCGAGCCGGATCAGATCGGCGCCGGTATAGCCGCTCGCGCCGAGCACCGCGGCTCTGATCGGTTTCTCCTTGGCCATGATCTGATCTTTTCCCGACGGCCCGTTTCGAAGCGGACTTAGCGGAATTCGCAAGCGTGCGAAATGCGAAAGATTTGCGCTTCTGACCCACCAAGCAATTGGCGGGCGGGGCTCGCGCTAGAGACGCGAAATCGCCCTTAGCGCTTGGAGAACTGGAAGCTCTTTCGGGCCTTGGCCTTGCCGTACTTCTTGCGCTCGACCACGCGGGCATCGCGGGTCAGGAACCCGCCCTTCTTGAGCACGCCGCGCAGCTCGGGCTCGAAGTGGGTCAACGCCCTGGAGATGCCGTGGCGTACGGCGCCGGCCTGGCCGGACAGACCGCCGCCCGCCACGGTGCAGACGACGTCGAACTGCCCCTCGCGCTTGGCGGCCACCAGCGGCTGCTTGAGGATCATCTGCAGCACGGGGCGCGCGAAATAAACAACGAGGTCCCTACCGTTGATCGTGATCTTGCCGGGGCCCTGCTTCACCCATACGCGCGCAACGGCGTCCTTGCGCTTGCCGGTGGCATAGGCGCGGCCAAAATTGTCGACCTTGCGCTCATAGACGCGCGCGGGCGGTGCCGCGGTCTCGCCTTGCAGGCCGACTTGCAGCCCGCTCAAATTTTGCAGGCTGCCAAGATCTTCGAGACTCCTCACCTCAGCATTGGGCATTTGGTCAGGCGCTCCTTGCGTTCTTGGAATTGAGGGCGGCGACGTCGACCGTCGTCGGCTCCTGCGCGGTGTGGGGATGCTCGGCGCCGGCATAGACGCGCAAGTTCTTGAGCTGCCTGCGGCCGAGCGGTCCGCGCGGCAGCATGCGCTCCACCGCCTTGTGCAGCACCCGCTCCGGATGCTTGCCGTCCAGGATCTTCTCCGCCGTGCGGCTCTTGATGCCGCCCGGATAGCCGGTATGCCAGTAATAGACCTTGTCGGCGCGCTTGTTGCCGGAGAGCACGACCTTATCGGCGTTGACCACGACGATATTGTCGCCGCAATCCATATGCGGCGTGAAGGTCGGCTTGTGCTTGCCTCGAAGCCTGGACGCGATCAGCGCCGCCAGGCGCCCCACGACGAGGCCGGCGGCATCGATCAGAATCCAGGATTTCTCGATATCCCCGGCCTTGGCGGAGTACGTCTTCATCACTAAAGCTCTTATGTAAGGGTTGGCGGCTTCTACCGGCTTGGCCCTGTGGGGTCAAGCCTGAAGCCGTCCAGCGGCGGATGGGAGAGAATCTCCGACTATGACCGGTGAAGCTATAATGAAGACTGGGACACATGAAAATAGGGTTCGCCCTGTTCCTGACGGGCCGGTACTGTTGCGGGCCGACTTCGGCCCGGTTGCGCTCATCACCCTCAATCGGCCCGAGGCGCGCAACAGCCTGTCGCAAGAGCTGATCGCGGCGCTCAAGGGAGCCGTCGAGAAGATCAGCGAGGAAGGCACCATCGGTGCCGTCGTCATTACTGGCGCAGGCTCGTGCTTCTCCTCCGGCCATGATCTGAAGGAGCTCACCGCGCATCGCAACGATCCCGACAGCGGCCGAGGCTTCTTCGCCGCGACCATGGCGGCATGCTCGGCGCTCATGGTTTCCATCGTCCGCTGCCCCAAGCCCGTCATCGCGGCGGTGAACGGGGTCGCCACCGCGGCAGGATGCCAGCTCGTGGCGAGTTGCGACCTCGCCGTGGCGAGTGCCGATGCGCGCTTTGCCACGCCCGGGGTCAATATCGGGCTCTTCTGCTCGACCCCCATGGTGGCGCTTTCCCGTAACGTGCCGCGCAAAGCCGCCATGGAGATGCTGCTGCTTGGCGACATGGTGAGCGCGGCCGATGCCAAGGAGCTTGGGCTGGTGAACCGCGTGGTGGCGGGCGATGAGCTGCAGGGTCAGGCCATCGAGCTTGGCCGCCGCATCGCCGCCAAGCCCGCGGCAACGCTAAAGCTCGGCAAGGAAGCCTTCTACCGCCAGCTCGAAATGCCGCTCGAGGAGGCCTATGGCTATGCGGCGGAGGTGATGGTGGCCAACATGCTGCATGCCGAGGCGGAAGAAGGCATCGGCGCCTTCCTCGACAAGCGGCAGCCACGCTGGCCGGAGTGAGGCGCAAGCCGCTCGAATGAACCACGACTCCTACAGCGACGCCTATATCAGCGATATCCTCCTGCGCCATCGCAACATCGCCATGGTCGGCGCGAGCCCGAAGCCGGAACGGCCGAGCGCCTTTGCCATGAAATATCTCATGAGCAAAGGCTACCGGGTGATTCCCGTCAATCCAGGCCAGGCGGGAGAGGAGATCCTCGGCCAGAAGGTCTATGCGTCGTTGGCCGAGATCGAGGAGCCGGTCGAGATCGTCGATATCTTCCGCAACTCCGCCGCCGCGCTCGAGGTCACCCGAGAGGCGATCGCCATCGGGGCCAAGGTGGTCTGGATGCAGCTCGGCGTGCGCAATGACGAAGCGGCGCGGGAGGCGGAGGAAGCGGGCTTGCGTGTGGTGATGAACCGCTGCCCGAAGATCGAATACGCGCGGCTCTCCGGCGAGATTGGCTGGATGGGTGTCAATCGCCGGCTGATCGACAACCGCAAGCCCTTGCTGTTCGGCAAAGGCGGCGCGCTGAAGCGCGGGGCATGATCATGCGCGTCACGGTCGCGCTCTTGTGCCTTGCATGGCTATTCCTCCTGCCGGCGCCCGTTGCTCTTGCCGATCCCGTCGATCCGAGACCGCCCTTTATTGTGGAGCTGCAAAAGGCGGTTCAGGCCGGCGACAAGAACTGGATGGCTGCGCACCTGCATCTGCCCGTCCGCTATTTCGGAGAAAAGACGCAACTCATCCGGAGCCGAGCCTGGTTCTTGAAGCATTATGCGACTGTGATGGGCCCCGAACTCAAAGCGAGCGTGCTGGCGCAAGACCCCGAGAAGTATTTCGAGAACTACCAAGGCCTGATGGTGGGCGAAGGCAGCCGCAACATCTGGTTTCAAGATTTCGGGGATATAGGCGCGGGACGAGGCGTGCATTTCGAAATCATAACGATCAACAACAGCCGCTAGGCTGTGGGCGGTGTGCGAGCGCCGCCTTTGCTATAGTCGGGGCCGAGCATCAGCCAGAGGAAAATGACGATGTCCGCTGAAAGAAAGCCCGGCTTCAACACCCTCGCCATTCATGCCGGCGCGCAGCCCGACCCCGCCACGGGGGCACGCGCCACGCCGATCTATCAGACCACGTCCTATGTCTTCGAGGACGTCGATCACGCCGCGGCGCTGTTCAACCTCGAGACCTTCGGCAACATCTACACCCGCATCACGAACCCGACCCAGGCGGTGCTCGAGGAGCGGGTCGCAGCACTTGAGGGCGGCACGGCGGGGCTGGCGGTGGCCTCGGGCCACGCGGCGCAGGCGCTCGTCTTCCACGTCCTGCTGGAGCCCGGCGATGAGTTCGTAGCCGCGCGCCAGCTCTATGGTGGCTCGATCAACCAGTTCACCCAGTCCTTCAAGAAGTTCGGCTGGAGCGTGCGCTTCGCCGATACGGACGATGCGGGCTCGTTCCGAGCCGCGCTGACGCCCAAGACGAAAGCCATCTTCGTGGAGTCGATCGCCAATCCCGGCGGCATCATCACCGACATCGCTGCGATCTCGGCGGTGGCCAAGGACGCGGGCGTGCCGCTGATCGTCGACAATACGCTTGCCACGCCCTATCTCATCCGGCCGATCCAGCATGGCGCCGACATCATCGTGCATTCGCTGACCAAGTTCTTAGGGGGCCACGGCAACTCGATCGGCGGGGCGATCGTGGATTGCGGCACCTTCGACTGGCTCGCAAGCGGGCGCTATCCGACGCTATCGGAGCCGTCGCCGAGCTATCACGGCATCATTTTCGCCGAGACCTTCGGCAATTTCGGCTTTGCCATCGCCGCCCGCGTCTTCTCTCTGCGTGATCTCGGTCCAGCCATCTCGCCCTTCAATGCGTTCCTGATTCTGACCGGCATCGAGACGTTGCCGCTCCGCATGCAGCGCCACTGCGACAATGCTCTCTCCGTGGCGGAGTGGCTGTCGGGCCATGAGAAGGTGGCGTGGGTGAACTATGCCGGGCTGCCGGGGAACAAATATTACGCGCTCGCCCGGCGCTATTGCCCGCTTGGCGCGGGTGCGGTGTTCACCTTCGGGCTCAAGGGTGGCTACGAGGGGGGCGTCAGGTTGGTGAGCAACGTCAGGCTGTTCAGCCACCTCGCCAATATTGGCGACACGCGGAGCCTGATCATCCATCCCGCCTCGACCACGCACCGGCAGCTTAGCGACGAGCAGCGTGCCCGTGCCGGCGCGGGTCCGGAAGTGGTGCGGCTCTCGGTCGGCCTAGAGGATGTGGCCGACATCATCGCCGATCTCGATCAGGCTCTTGCCGCGGTGTGAGCTCTTGCGGTCGCGGGGGCGTGGCTCGCCAGCCAGAGATGGTGAAGGCTTGCGGCAAACACCACAATCGCGCCAGCTTGGTGCGCGAGACCGAGCCCGATCGGCACGGCGAGCAGAAGCGTCCAAATGCCAAGCGTGGCTTGCAGCAAGGCCAGGCATCCGAGCGTCAGCCCGCTCGCCACAAGGGCCGGAGGCTTGTTGCTGGCGGCGAGCCAAGCGGCCTGGGCCACGCTTGCCAGCACCACGGTGTAGCCCAGCATGCGGTGGTCGAACTGCACCGTGAGCGGGTTCTCGAATAGGTTGAGATACCAAGGTTGCGCTGCGCCGAGGCCGTCCGGCACGAAGGCTCCGTTGATCAGCGGCCAGGTGTTGAATCCCATCCCCGCATCGAGGCCGGCTACCACCGCGCCGGCCAGCATTTGCAGATAGATAAGGCCGAGCAGACTGGCCGCGACCCAAATGGGGAGGCCTGAGCGTTTATCTGTGCGCCGCAGTTGGGCGTTCTGGCCCAGGCTAAAGAAGAGCCAGAGCGTGTAACCAAGGATCAGAACGGCGATGCCGAAATGGGCGGCGAGCCGGTACTGGCTGACATCGGTCCTGGCGACGAGGCCGCTCTTCACCATGTACCAGCCCACGGCCCCCTGCAGGCCTCCAAGAATGAACAGGCCGGCAAGTCGCGGCAGCATCGCGCGGGGGATATACCCAGCCGCCCAGAAGCCAATAAACGGCAGGAGGAAGGCCGCGCCGATGAGGCGGCCAAGGAAGCGGTGCGCCCACTCCCACCAATAGATGGTCTTGAATTGATCGAGGCTCATGCCCCGCTTGAGCTGGGTATATTCCGGGATCTGCTGATAGGCGGCGAAGGCCTTTTGCCAGTCGGTATCGGAGAGCGGCGGCGCGGCCCCCATGATCGGCTGCCACTCGGTGATGGAGAGGCCGGAATCGGTGAGCCGCGTGGCGCCGCCGACCAGGATCATGGCCACGATGAGGAGCGCGACGCATCCAAGCCAGATGCGCAGGGCGCGGCGCTTGGTGGCGGAGGCCAGTGCGTTGCTGGCGGGGGCGGCTAGGCTGGGCGCGGCAGCGGTGAGCATTGCGGTCTGATAGCGGGCGGGCGGGCGGAATTCAATGCGCTTGCCCTCTGGCCGATTGCCGCAGACTCCAGCCGTGATCAGACTCCAGCCGTCTCCTTTGAGGCCCGCGCAGCTTGCGCGGGCACCTCAGGAGGACGGAGGGCAACTATCGGCGTTCCGATTGGCCGGCTATGGTCGCTCGCATGAGCGCCAAGACCCGCAAGCTGATCGGCACCGTAGGGCTGCTGCTTTTCCTCGCCGCCTATGTGGCTCTTGCAGGCGCCGTGGGGTTGGGGCGCATCGCCGAAAGCCCGCCGCTGATACGCCTCGGCTATGCGCTCATCGCAGGCCTGGCCTGGGTGATCCCGGCGGGCCTGCTCATCGGCTGGATGCAGCGGCCCAAACCGTGCTCCGACGTCAAGCCGCGCTCACCTGCTGGAAGCGATTCACCAGCGCGAAAGGCGCGCCCGAGAGGTAGAGTGCCGTATAGGTGAGCGACTGATATTCGCCATTCAGCGACACCCGCGGCAGCGCCGTCGGGTACCTGCGATGCGCCGGGAACAGCATGCCCTTGCGCGTGGTCACCGCGGTCTTGAAGCCGAGCTCCCGCGCGATCGCGAAGTCGCGCGCATTAGCGCTGCCCGCATCCCCATAGGGGAAGCTGAAATGAGCAGGCCTAAGCCCCAGCTCGCGCTCGATGCGGTCTGCACTTGCACCCATCTCCTCCCTCGCTTTCTCCGGGCTGAGCTTGGCGATGGCGTAGTGGCCGCGCGTATGGGCGCCGATGGTGACCAGCGGATCGGCGGCCATGATCCTGATCTCGTCCCAATTCATGATCAGGTCCTTAGTCATCGCCTCCATATCGACGTCGTGGCAGTCGGCGAGCGCGCGCACCACCCGGCGCTGCGTCGCCTCGTCGAGGGCCCGCAGCCACCAATAGATCTCCTCGAAGGCCCGCTCCTTCTCGGGCGTAGTTCCCGCTGGCAGCATCCACAGCTCGCCATTGCGGCAGAGCTCGATGCCTTCCGCGCGTCTGACGATCTCCTCGAGCGCCAGCCACCAAAGCTCGCCGCGCCCGTCCGGATAGTCGGTGGGGACATAGAGGGTGAGTGGCAGCGCACGGCGCTTGAACAAGGGATAGGCGTATTGCAGATTGTCGCGGTAGCCGTCGTCGAAGGTGAAGCTCACGAAACGCTTCCCCTCCCCTTCTCTCAGCCGCTGCATGGCCTCATCCAGCGACACCACGTCGAGGCCTGCCTCCTGCACCTGGTCGAGCACGGCATCGAGGAATTCAGGCGTCACCTCGAGGATGCGGTTGGGCGCGAACGGTTTCTCTACCTCGGGGCGCACATGGTGCAGCGTAAAGATCATGCCCATCCCTTGCGCATAGGGCGCGAGCAGGCGATGAGCGCCCGAATGATAGAGCCCCGACATCGCCGCCTTCATCAGCTTGGTCTTCACACCGGCCACGGAACCTTGCTCCTCTCAGCCATCAAGCATTAACCCACCTCTGCCATGGTCTCCGGCAGGACAAGCATTGTGGCTGGAGTTCCTTGCAAAACGATTGCCGAGGGCGCGGATTCGAAGCCGGGGCAGCATGCGGGGACAGGTGAAGGGACGGTCCTGTCATGAGTTCCACTATCCTCTTCCGTACCGAAGCTGAGATCGCAAGAGCCAAAGTCGCGCAGAGCCGCCCCATCGTCGTGGAGACCGGCGCGGGCCCCATCTCGCTCCTGGTCACCGACGACCTCACGAGCCTGGAGGCGCTGTGGGAGGAGCTGCAGCAGTCGGTTCCTTGCACCACGAACCAGACCTACGCCTGGGCGCGGGCCTGGGCACGTCACGGGCTGGGACCTTTGGGCCGCGAGCCGGTGATTGCGGTCGGCCGCGGCACCGACGGGACGCCGCTCTTCCTGTGGGCTTTCGAGGCGGCGCCGAAATTCGGCATGAAGGTACTGTCCTGGCTCGGCCAGGATCACGCCAACTACGCTATGGGGCTATTCGCTCCAAAGGCCGCGGCCGAGCTTGGCCCTGATGACATCGTCTCCCTGCTCCACGCGATGGCACGTGAGGCGGACGCCGCTCTCTGCGTGCTCCGGTCGCAGCCCTTTGCCTGGGATGGGGTCGCCAACCCCTTCGCGGCGCTGCCGCACCAGCCTTCCCCCAGTGCGGGCTATGCGGTGACGCTTGGCGACTTCGAGGCGCTGTTCGAGCGGCGCTTCGGCAAGCGCTCGCGCAGCAATTTCGAGCGCAAGGAGCGGAAGCTCGGCGAGATTGGTCCGCTGACCTTTGGCTGGGCCGAGACGCGCGATGAGAAGCTCGCGCTCATGGATACTTTCTTCGCGCAGAAATCCCGGCAATTTGCCGCCATGGGCGTGGGCGAGATCTTCGACGCCCATGCGCGCGCCTTCTATCGCGAGCTTGCGCTGTTGGAAGGCGACAATCCGAGCAGGCTGCGGCTCGGCTATCTGAAGATCGGTGACACGGTGGCTGCCACCTTCAGCGGCGCGGTCTGCCATAACCGGCTCGGGGTGGCGCTCTCGTCCATCGGCGAAGGGGAGATGCAGAAGCAGTCGCCGGGCGCCGTTCTGTTGCGCCGTCAGATCGAGGAAGCCTGTCGCGACGGCCTCGCCTTCTACGACATCGGCGTCGGCACCGCCCGCCACAAGGAGCAGTGGTGCGACGTGACCCAAGCCTTGTTCGACAGCTTCGTCGCCTTCAAGCCGCAAGGCTATGGACTGACGCTGCCGCTCGCCGCCATCGCCAGAGGCAAGCGTGCCATCAAGTCCAACCCAAAGCTCTGGGCCTTGGCGCGGCGCGTCAGGAGATCGCTGTTCGGCGAGGTGCCCGCCAGCAAGGACGAAAGCGCCTAGAGCGCTTTCGCGTCGGGTTGAATCGCGACAGCGGTTCTCACCTTTTGCTGGAGCATGATCTTTTGGCGAAAACCGGTTCCCACTTTCCGGATCATGATCTTTTTTGACGCATGATCTTTTCGGAAAACCGGTTCCCACTTTTCAGGACCATGCTCTAGATCGCCGCAGCGACGCGCTCGAGCAGGCCGGGCCGGCTTGGGTGTGTCTGCCTGCCGGTCTGCTCATAGCCTAGCACGTGGCCGCCGAGGCTTGCGAGCTCGGCCATACGCTGCTCGCTTTGCCTGGGGTCGGCGCCGGGCGAAACAACCGCAACCACCACTTGCACCCGGCCGGCGAGCACGGATTCCAGCTTGTGCACGGTCTCGGCGTCGGCCTGCAGGACGACGCAGTCATAGGCCTGGGACAAGGCATCGAAAATGCGCACGAGGCGCCTCGCCTCGTCGCCATTGGCCCTGACCGTCGGATTGCCGGCGGGGATCACCTGCAAGGGTGTTTGCGCATCCACATGCACGACGTCCTCGAAGCTTGCGCGCCCGGCGGCGAGATCGGTAAGGCCCGGCGCGCGCGGCAGCCCGAGCTGACCGGAAACCGATGAGGCGCTACGGGTGAGATCGACGAGCACCACGCGCTGCCGCTTGGCGGCGAGCGCGCGGGCAAGCTGGATGGCTTCGCCGGTCGACTGCGTTCTCGCCGCAACCGGCGCCACCAGGATGGTGCGCGCGGCCCCGTTGCCGTTGCGGGCGGCGATGTGGTTGAGGATGGCATCGAGGGATTTCAGCAGCGGCCCGACCTTGGCGGCCCTGGGGGCCTCGCTGTCAGGCTTCTTCACGGGGTTGGTGGGCCCGGGCGAGGCTGCTCGCTGCTGCAAATAGCGACGGAGGTCGTTCGGCTGCCCGGTAACCGGGTCGGGGCCGGAACGTGGGGTTCGGGGCGCCGTCGTGCGTGGCTCGGCCACCTCGTTCGGCGCGGCCGGCAGCGCCTTGCGCAACCGGTCGATGAAGCTCTCAAAGGCCGGCCGCTGCTCCACCACGGGCTCGGTCACGCCGTCACGGTCGCGCGGACGCGAGGCCGGCTCGGCGGCGGCCGGGCGTGCCACTCTGTCCCTATTTGTGGTCGCGGCGGCGTGTGCCGGCGGGGCCGCCAGCGGTAGCTCGGGCGCGGCCGGCGATGTCATGGGCGGAACCGCAGGCGCCGCCGTACCCGCCGTCCTGGCGGGCCGCGGGCGCTTGAGGAGAGGCTCGCTCTCGCGCAACCGCGCGGCGGCTCCCGCTGTGCTTCCGATCAGCTCGCGAGCGAGCACGAAGGCGAGCGCCAGCAAGGCCGTGGCCGCGGTGACCAGCAGGGTGACCGGCCCGGTCTTGGGGAAGGATGGCTTGGTCGAGGCATGGGCGCGGGAGACGACGGTGGCATTGGCGGGAACGGCGCCCATATCGTGGCGCGATGCCGCGTCCTGATAGCGGGCAAGGTAGGATTCAAGTAGATCGCGGTTGGCCTTGGCCTCGCGCTCCAGAGCGCGCAGCTTGATCTCGGACTCGCTTTGGCCGGAGGCTTGCGACTTAACGTCGTTCAGACTGTTGCGAAGCGAGGTCTCGCGCGCGCTTGCGACCTCGGATTCGTTCTCCAGCCCGCGCACGATCTTGTTCGCCTCTTCCCGGATCTGGGTGCGCACGTCGGCAAGCTCGGAGCTGAGCTGCTTGATGCGCGGATGCGAGGGTAGCAGCGTCGCCGACAGCTCGGCGAGCTGGCGCTGCACCTGCACGCGCTGCTCGATCAGCCTGGCGATCAGCTCGGATTTGAGCACCTCAGGCGTGGCGTCGATATCGCCATTGTCGTTGAGCATCTTCTTGATCAGGCGCGCGCGGGCCTCGGCTTCCGACTTCTGGGCCGCGGCCAGGATGAGCTGGCTGTTCAGCTCGGAGAGTTGCTGGGCGTTGAGGGTGACATTGTTGGACCCCGCATAGAGCCCGCTCGAGGCGCGGAAGCGTTCGACCGCCGCCTCCGATTCGCTGACCTTGGTGCGTAGCGCTTCGATCTGGGCGTTGAGCCAGGTGGTGGCATCCTTGGTCTGCTCGAGCTTCGCCTGGCGCTGCCAGTTGATATAGGCTTCGGCGAGCTTATTGGCAGCCTCGGCGGCAAGCGATGGATCGCCCGAGGTATAGTCGATAGCGATGACGCTCGACTTGTTGAGGGCGTAGACGGAGAGATGGTCCTCGAAGGCGTCGGCCGCCTTCTCCTGCTCGGACTTGTCGGAACCGCGTCCGAAACCGATGCGGTTCAATAAGCGCTTGAACAGGCTGACCCCCGCATCCTTGGCGAATTCCGGATTGTTGGAGAGATCGAGCGTCTTGGTGACGTCAAGCGCCAAGTCGCGCGAGGTCACCACCTGCACCTGGCTCTGCACCGCCTGCTCGTCCAGGGTCTGCAGCTGGTCGCGGCCCTGATCGGCGGCGGGCCGCGTATAGGCGGAGACGTCGTTCTCGATCAGGAGGCGGGATTCTGAGGTGTAGAGCGGCCGGGCCATGGACAGGCCGATAAAGGTGATCGCGCCGGCGCCAAGCGCCAGCCCCAAGATCCACCTTTTGGCGCGCCAGAGCGCGCGGCCAAGCATCGGCAGATCGACATCTTCGGGAAGGGGAGCAACTCGTTTCCGCGACATGACTGACTGAACTCCGTGGCGACTGGAGCCCATTAAAGCGCCTTGGCGTAACCAAATGCTTAAGTTCGGGGTCGCTTCGACACGGACGCTTAGCATTCGTTAACCATGCTCGGCATACATCAGGGGTATGCAAAGCGAGCTAAGTCGTGCGGCGCATATGCTGCGGTTGGTCCTGGTCACGCTGCTTGTTGCCGCTGCCCTTGGCGGTTGCAAGATGCGCGCGATTCCCGGCCTGTTGATGCCGGGCTCGGCGCTCGCAACGCCCGCCCCCCTGCCCCCGCCAGGCGCGTTTGCCGCAGCACCTATGGGCGCAATTCCCGGCGTGCCGGTCGTGGTCAACGAGACCTACAGGCTGGATAGCGGCGACCGCGTGCGCATCGTGGTGTTCGGCCAGGACAATCTTTCGCGCGTCTATGGCGTCGATGGCAGCGGCTATATCTCGCTGCCGCTGATCGGCCCGGTGTGTGCGCGCGGTCTCACCACCTTCCAGCTTGCTGCCGCCCTCGCAGGCGAGCTCAAGCGCAAATATGTGAAGGACCCGAAGGTCACCGCCGAGGTCGACGTTTATCGGCCCTTCTTCATCCTGGGCGAGGTGAAGAAGCCCGGTCAGTTCGCTTACGTTAATGGCATGTCGGTGGAGACCGCGGTGGCGATTGCCGAGGGCTATACCGAGCGCGCCAACGAGCGCAAAGTGCGGCTCACCCGCAAATTCGGTGGCGTGATGAGCACGGTCATAGTGGCAACCGACTATCCGCTGCAACCAGGCGACACTGTTTACGTGCTCGAACGGTTCTTCTAAAGAGCGAGGGAACTTCCCTAACAAGGTTTCGTTGCTCCGCTCGTGGCTTCCCCACTTCGCATCCTCCATTGCCTCCGAGCGCCGGTCGGTGGGCTCTTCCGCCATGTGCACGATCTGGCGAGGGGCCAGGCCGAGCTCGGGCTCGAGGTGGGTGTGATCTGCGATGCGGAGAGCGGCGGCGAGGACGCTGCCCGGGCGCTCCGGCGTCTTACCGACAGTTGCGCCCTTGGGGTGAAGCGCATTCCCATGAGCCGCCAGGTGGGCTTGGGCGACTGGCGCGCCTATCGGGAGGTCGCACGGTTTGCATCCGGTCTCGGCGTCGACGTGCTGCACGGCCATGGCGCCAAGGGCGGCGCCTATGCGCGGCTCGCCGGCCGGACGCTGAAGCGCAAAGGCCGAAGGCTGGGCAGCTTCTACACGCCGCATGGGGGCAGCCTGCACTATTCGCCGGCGACCATTTCGGGAAAGCTCTACATCGCCGCCGAGCGCATGCTGGCCCCGCTCACCGACGGGCTGATCTTCGAAAGCCGTTTCGCCGCCCGCCGCTACCAGGAGCTGATCGGCGAGGTGCGCTGTGAGCTCCGCATCATCCCGAACGGCCTTTATCCGTTTGAATTCTACGAGCCGACGCTTGCCGATGACGCCGCCGACTTCGTCTTCGTCGGCGAGCTCAGAGCGCTCAAGGGCGTGGATACGCTGCTCGAGGCCCTGGCCGATGGCCAGACCGTCTATCCGTCAAGCGCGATCATCGTCGGCGGCGGTCCCGACGCAGACGAGTTCAAGCGGCTCGCGCGCAAGCTCGGATTGGGGCCCAAGGTCGTTTTTGCCGGCCCGCAGCCGGCGCGCACCGCCTTTGCCCGCGGCCGCTGCGTGGTGGTGCCGTCGCGGGCTGAGTCCTTCCCCTACATCGTGCTGGAGGCCGCGGCCGCGCAGATGCCGCTGATCGCTACCGATGTGGGCGGGATCCCTGAGATCGTCGCGAGCTATGGAATCCTCATCCCGCCAGGAGACGCCACGGCGCTGGCCGCCCAGATGCGTTCATTCCTCTCAAGCCCGGAGCCGTTTTTGGAACGCGCGCGCAAATTGCAGCGCCACGTGGCCGAGACCTTTACCGTTGAGGCCATGACGCGCGAGATCGTCGACTTCTATCGCGCCAAGTTCGCAACCGCCGCTTAACTATAGATGCAGCCCGTGCCATCGCGCGGGGCCCCCCTTCACCCATCCCAAACTCCTGCCATGCCATGACGACGCTGTCGCCGCTCGCCGGGCTTCGCCCGCGCGGGTTCCTGGCATGCAATCTGCTTTGGCTGAGCGCCGAGTTCAGCCGAGCGGCTCGCGCGTAAGCAGCCGGCGAGTCGAGAAGCAAATGGGCATCATCGATACCAAAATTGCACCCGACGCGCGCAAACGCGTCCCGAAGCGGGACTCTGGCTGCCGCGGCGCTCCCGCGTCTTTCGAGGAGCGCCGCCTTAGCCCGCGGCCGCGGCTTGCCGAGATCAGGCGGGGCGCCACGCTCAATCTCTTGCCGGCGACCGTGGTCACCGGTGCCGCGCGTATTGCCGAGTTCTTGCTCATCGCCACATTAGGCTTCGCCATCTACCTCTTCTATGTGGAACGAGAGGGCCCACCCACCCACCTCGTCTATCTCGGCGCGGTGCTGGTCGCGGCGACGGCCTACATGGTGATGCTGCAGGTCTTCGATCTTTACCGGGTGGCCGCCTTCAGCGCCTTCGTACGCAGCTTTGCGCGTATTGCCGTGGCCTGGACGCTGGTCATTGCCGGGCTGATGTCGCTCGCCTTCTTCGTCAAGGTGGGGGCCGAGTTTTCTCGCGTGTGGATCGCCACCTGGTATGTGGCGACGCTGTCGGCGCTGTTCGCCGAGCGGCTCGGTCTCTCGCTCTTGGTCAAGCGCTGGCTGAAGGAAGGACGTCTCAGCCGCCGCGCCGTCATCGTGGGTGGCGGCCCTGAGGCCGAGCAGCTGATCAAGGCCCTGGAGGCCTCGCCAGGGACCGACATCCGCATCGCCGGCATCTTCGACGACCGCGGCCATCACCGGGTGTCGCCCATGGTCGCGGGCTACCCGAAGCTCGGCAATATCGATGAGCTCGTCGAGTTCGCGCGGGCCTCGCGTATCGACCTTTTGATCGTGTCGCTGCCGGTCACCGCCGAGAAGCGGCTGCTCGCGCTCCTGAAGAAGCTCTGGGTGCTGCCCGTCGATATCCGCCTCTCGGCGCACAACAACATGCTGAGATTCCGCCCGCGGACCTATTCCTATATCGGCAACGTCCCTTTCATCGACATTACCGACAAGCCGATCGCCGACTGGGACCATGTGCAGAAGCTGCTGTTCGACAAGGTGGTGGCGGTGCTTGCGCTCATTGCATTCGCGCCGGTCATGGCGCTGATCTGCCTTGCCATTAAGCTCGACTCCAAGGGCCCCGTGCTGTTCCGGCAGAAGCGCCAGGGCTTCAACAATGAGCTGATCGACGTCTACAAATTCCGCTCCATGTATGTGGACCGAGCGGACGCGGATGCGAGCCGGCTGGTGAGGAAGGGCGACCCGCGCGTGACGAGGGTCGGCCGCTTCCTGCGCAAGACGAGCCTCGATGAGCTGCCGCAGCTGTTCAATGTGATCAAGGGCGAGCTGTCGCTGGTGGGCCCCCGTCCGCACGCGCTGAAGGCCAAGGCCGAGCACCGGCTCTATGCCGATGTGGTCGACGGCTATTTCGCCCGCCACCGGGTGAAGCCGGGCGTCACCGGCTGGGCCCAGGTCAATGGCTGGCGGGGCGAGACCGACACCGAGGACAAGATCCAGCGGCGGGTCGAGCACGATCTCTACTATATCGAGAATTGGTCGGTGACCTTCGACCTCTACATCCTGTTGATGACGCCGGTCGCCCTGCTCAAGACCGAGAACGCCTACTAGGGCAGAAGGCCGCCATGTCCGCTTATGCTGCCACCGCCACAACGGCCTCTGCTATCAGCGGGGCTCGGCCGCGTCTGATCGGGAGCGGCGTCCGCCGGCTGGTGCTTGTCTTTGTGTGGATCACCATCGCCTCGAGCGCGATCGTGGTCTCGGACCCCGCCCCCTATGACGCTTTGATGGTCGCGGTGGCCCTACTGCTGCCGGTCGTAGGCCTGGCGCAGTTCAACCGCGGGATCTCGCTCTATCTCCTGCTCTGGGTCGCCATCCTCTCCGGCGGGCTGCTCGCCACGACGCAGGCAGCCGCGCTCGACGTGCCGGCGAGCCATATGGGCATCACCGTCTATCTCGCGCTTTCCTCGGTGGTGCTGGCGGCCTTCGTCGCGCATAGCCCCGAAGGCCATGTGCGGTTGATCATGTCGGCCTATACGGCCTCGGCGCTGATCGCGGCGACTGCGGCGCTGATCGGCTATTTCAGCCTCGTGCCTGGGGCTTACGACCTCTTCACCGAATATGGCCGGGCGCGGGGCACTTTCAAGGACCCCAACGTGCTCGGGGCGTTTCTCGTGCCTGCGCTCCTCTATGCCTTCAACCTGGTGATAACCGGCCGTTTCGGCAAAGCGAGCCTGGCGATGATTGCCATGCCGATGCTCTTGTTCGGCTCGCTGCTCACCTTCTCGCGCGGCGCCTGGATAAACCTCGCCGTGTCGCTTGCCCTCTATGCGTATTTCACCTTCGGCGCCGCCGCCAGCCACCGGCAGCGGCTGAAGCTTATTATCGCGATGGTGCTGGCCGGGGTGCTCGGCGTCGGCGTGCTTGCGGCCGCGCAAAGCATCCCCAAGGTCGCCGACCTCATGGGCGAACGGGCCTCCTTCGAGCAATCCTACGACACGGGGCCGGAGGGACGCTTCGGCGGGCAGCAAAAGGCCGGCGGTCTCATCGTGACGCATCCGCTGGGCATTGGCGCGCTCGAGTTCCGTGAGCGCTACCATCATGAGGACGTGCACGAGGTCTATCTCAGCATGTTCCTCAATGCGGGCTGGGTCGGCGGCACGCTCTATCTCGCCGTCGTGCTGCTGACCATTGGGCTTGGCTTAAGGCAGGTGGTCAGGGATCGCGGCGGCGACGGGATCAGCGCCGTGCTGGTCGCGGCCTTTATCGGCATGGCGCTGGAAGGCCTCGTGATCGACAGCGACCACTGGCGCCACTTCTACCTGGTGATGGCCATGATCTGGGGCATGGCGTTGGCAGGCACGCTGCCCACGTCCGCAACGGGGCACGGCCGCCACCAGAGCGTCATCGGGTAAGCGGAAAAACCCGCGCCTGGCGGCGGGAGGCTGGCTGTTCGGTGGAGGAACTCTGGCATTTCCTGCCGAACTCAACCTCGGAATCCGACTATCCTGAGATGGGATGAGAAGGCCAGCGTGGGCAGCGAACGCTGAAGCCGCGCCGGTTTCACCCAACTCTGCAAAAGGACCCAACCGTGCTTCCGATCGAATATATCTTCACGATACTCTTCCTCGCGATGGGGCCGCTCCGGACGATTCCGGTTTTCTACGAGTTGACGCGCGAGAACGATTGGCCGTACCGAATCCGCGCAGCCGTGTTTGCGACGCTGATGGCGGGTGCGATCATCGCCCTGGTCGCGGTCTCCGGCGTGGAGACGATCCAGAGTTGGCACGTCTCCGTTGCGGCGCTCGATATCGCCATCGGAATTTTGCTGATCCGCTCGACGTTCTCCACGCTCTCGATCCTCAGTCCGGGAAATAAGCAACCTGCCAATCAAGCGGAAGACTCGGACCGGACGCCGGTATCCGCCGCAGCGCTGGCGTTCTCGCCCATGGCAGCCCCAACGATCGTGACGCCCACCGGCGTCGTTACCGTCGTGTTGTTTCTATTGCTGGCCCAAGGCGATGCTGCCCTCAAGTATCAGATCTATCTGCTGCTCTTGCTGATGCTCGGGTTGAACCTCGCCGGCATGCTGCTCGCGGGCTTTATCGTGCGATTTGTGCGCGTGACGACGCTCGAGATCATCGGGTGGGTCTTCGCGGCAATGCAGGCAGCGTTGGCCGTGGAAGTGATCCTGAGCGGTTTGAAGCTTGCGGGCTTCGCGTCGCATTAAAACGGCATTGGGTGGCAAGAACACCAAGGCCTTAGTCCGCGACGGAAACCGATGGGTTACGGGGTTACGGCGTAATCGCACCGTAATCGTCGCGCCATATGCTCGCTCATGCTAACCCCAACGGAATGCAATCTTGAGACCGCCGATAGATGGTTCGAAGTTGCACCAGAGAGGATCGATATTCGTGTAACTATAAAGCGATTATGAATATTCAACCCGAACAACCAATTTATTAAAACATTCAAATACGGAGGAAGCCTCGGAACCTCAAGTTATATTTACTATCCGTGCGATAGTCCCCCTTCCACCATAGATGAAGCCATAAATGCAGAATCCGAATCCGCTCGCGTATACCTGCATAAACAGCAATCGAACCGATCCAATTGCGCCTATCGCGATGTAAACGAGCGTCTCCATGCTTATTGATCCAAGCCTTTCGACAAGCCGTTCAAAATGTCTGGACCGATTTGGAGTTTCAGGTTCCGCCCAACGCGGACCTCATCGCGTCTGGCGCTTTAGCAAATCCCTCGTCAATTATCGGCAACGAAGTGAGCTACTGCGCAGGTCCTCGAACGGTCCAGGTTGACGCGATTGTCTATCATAAGGAAGCCCGCACCCTCCGTTCCTATGAAGTGAAGCGTGGGTTTGGGGCTCACGACGCAGGAAAGCGCAGATCGATCCTTCGTGATGCGCTTTGTATGCAGTTGCTCTTGAAATCTTACGGTCAGTCGCGGGGCCTCGACCCTGCGTCTGTTAGCAGCCATGTGATTTTCTATTACGGCAAACTTTCGGTGCCCCGCCCGTTTGCGATCAAAGGCAGCGAACTTGATGAGCATTTCGGCTTCCCGGTCAGAGACGCCATCGAGACAGTGAACGACCGCTTCAAGGACCGATTATTCTCAATCTTAGCGGGATGAGTTACGAGCGCCCTTGCCAACTCCAATCCTGTGCACCACTCAGTCAGCAGCCGGGCCGTGTTGTCTTGAGGGGGAGGATCATCGCGGGGGGAACGGCTCCAGAACCAACGACGACGACACCGCGCCGAGCAAGGTCATGGAAGGCGGCAGACGTGACGCCGATCAGCCGCGCCAATGCGGACGCGCCGACCTCTGCGGGAAGCTCGATCTTCGCCATAGCAAAAGAGCTTAATTGAGGAGTGCCTCCAGATCGGTAAGGCGCAGCGCATCTCGGGCTTGGCCACAGATGCTCGTCCGCGCCCACCCGCGTAGTCTGCAGTGAACGCCTCGGGAACTTAGCTCGGGATTATCTCGGGACTTTTCGCGCCGTCTCGGGACTTTTGGGTCCCTTTCGTTCCCTTTTTCGGGAACGGCGGCGCGGGCCGGGAAAGGCGAAAGCCCTGGTTATTAGGGGATAAAGTGGTCGGAGCGGGGAGATTTGAACTCCCGACCCCCGGTCCCCCAGACCGGTGCGCTAACCGAGCTGCGCTACGCTCCGATGCCGTTTCGCTTATGCGCTTGGATATACACGCTCACGCCCGGGAGACAAGGCATCACCTAGGGCATGATCTTAGAAAAGTGGGAACCGGTTTTCCGAAAAGATCATGCTCAAACAAAAGACTAGAGCGCTGTCGTGATTCTATTTTACGCGATAGCGTTCTAGGGATGGGGCTTGGCTATCCCTTGGCGGCGGCCAGGATCCGCTGGCAGGCCTCGATCTCTTCCAGCACCGCGCTTACGGTTTCGGCGTCGAGCCCAGGCTCGGCAACCCCGCCCCGCATCCGGTACGAGCCGGCGCCCTGGGAGCCGAGGCTCTGCGCCGCTTCGGCGGCGACGTCGGGAATCTCCCGCTCGCTGCCTATCTCGTCCTCGTCTTGAGCGATGTGATGCCGGTAGTCCATGACGAAGCGGGGACCCTGCTCGCGCAGGATCTTCTGGACCCCTCTGATGGTGTAGCCATCCTCATAGAGGAGGAAGCGAATGCCGCGTAACAGAGCCACGTCCTCGGGCCGGTAGTAGCGGCGGCCGCCGCCCCGCTTCATCGGCTTGAGTTGGGCGAACTTCGCCTCCCAGAATCGGAGCACGTGCTTCGGCACGTCGAGCTCGTCAGCAACCTCGCTGATCGTGCGAAATGCCTCGGGCGCTTTGTCCAAAGCTCCACCTCCCGGCCGTCGAGAGCCTTCCAGCATTACACTCAGGCAGGCCTATTCGGCCGCCTTTCTCCGCGATAGCGTTTCATTGATGCGCTGCTTCATGATGTTGCTCGCACGGAACACGAGAACACGCCGCGGCGTAATTGGCACTTCCTGGCCCGTCTTGGGGTTGCGTCCGACGCGCTGGCCCTTGTCTCTGATCCCGAACGAGCCGAATGAGGATAGCTTGACCGTCTGGCCTCGCTCAAGGCTCGCCACGATCTCGCGGAGCACGAGCTCCACGATCTCGGCGGATTCGTTCCGCGGCAAGCCAACTTTCTGAAACACGGCCTCGGCCAAATCGGCACGTGTCAGTGTCTTCCCGCTCATTTGCGTATAGCTCCCCCGTCGCGGGACGAACGACAATGCTAATCGAGGGGCTCCGATGCGGTCAATTCCTACTGTGATCAAATTCCTGATATTGCATCATTTTTTGTGGAGGTGTGACTTTCGCGCGGCACTCAGGTTGCAAAGCTTCACCAACGGATGAGGACAGCGCCCCAGGTGAAGCCGCCACCCATGGCTTCCATGAGCACGAGATCGCCCTGCTTGATCCGGCCATCGCCGCAAGCGGTGCTGAGCGCCAGCGGTATGGACGCGGCGGACGTATTGGCGTGCTTGTCCACGGTGACGATAATGCGCTCCGGGTCGAGCCCGAGTTTCTTGGCCGCACCGTCCAGGATGCGCTTATTGGCCTGGTGAGGCACGAACCAGTCGATGTCCGAGGCCTTATGGCCGGCTTGCGCCAGCGTCGCGTCGATCACTTCGCTGATCTTGGTGACGGCATGGCGAAACACTTCCGGGCCGTCCATGCGCACATGGCCGACGGTGCCGGTGGATGACGGGCCGCCATCGACAAAGAGCTTGTCGCGGTAGCGGCCGTCGGAGCGCAGGCAGGTGGCCAGGATCCCCCGGTCGGTGGCGGCGCCGTTCAGCATCTGGGCCTCCACCACCACGGCGCCCGCCCCGTCGCCGAACAGCACGCAAGTGGAGCGGTCCTGCCAATCGAGGATGCGGGAGAAGGCTTCGGCGCCGATCACCAGCGCACGCTTGAACTGGCCGCCTTTCAGGAAGTTATCGGCGGTGGTTAGCGCGAACACGAAGCCCGAGCAGACCGCCTGCAGGTCGAAGGCAGCCCCATGGGTGATACCGAGCTCCGCCTGGATGGTGACGGCAGTGGCGGGAAAGGTCTGATCTGGGGTGGAGGTGGCGAGCACGATGAGGTCGATGTCCTGAGCATCGATTCCTGCGTGCTTCAGGGCCTGTCTGGCCGCAGCCGTCCCCATGGCCGAGGTGAGCTCCCCCTCGGCTGCGATATGGCGCTGCTTGATGCCAGTCCGCTCGGTGATCCACTGATCCGTGGTGTCGATCAGCTTTGCGAGGTCTTGATTGGTGAGAATCCGCTCGGGCAGGTATGCACCGCACCCTCTGATCACGCTCCGCAACTGGCTCAATTCCGTCTCATCCCTAGAGCTTACGCCGCACCGTCGAGGTCGAGCTTGGCATGAAATTGGGAGACGTCGCTGGCGAGCCGCTTCACCACCCCGCTCGATGCCATGTCGAAGGCGGTGTCGATGGCGCTGGCGAAGCCCGTGGCGTCGGTCCCACCGTGGCTTTTGACGACGATGCCGTTAAGTCCAAGAAATATGCCGCCATTCAGGTGGCGCGGATCCAACTTTTCCTTTAGAGCGCGGAAGGCGCCCTGCGCCAGGAGGGCACCGGTGCGAGCAAGCAGCGACCGCCCCATGGCGGCGCGCAAATACTCGCCGATCTGCTTAGCGGTTCCTTCGGCGGTCTTCAAGGCGATGTTGCCGGTGAAGCCGTCGGTGACCACCACATCGACCACGCCGTGGCCAATGGCGTCGCCCTCGACGAAACCATGATAATCGATGGGAAGGGGCGCATCCTTCAGCGTTGCCGCCGCCTGCTTGATTTCCCCCAGGCCCTTGACCTCCTCGACCCCGATATTGAGGAGCCCGATCGAGGGCCGCTCAATTCCGAACAGCGCCCGGGCCATGGCGGCGCCCATCAGCGCAAACTCCACGAGCTGGCGCGCGTCGGCGCCTACATTGGCGCCTACATCGAGCACGATGCACTCGCTCTCGACGGTCGGCCAGATGACGGCGATGGCCGGCCGGTCGATGCCCTCGATGGTCTTCAGGCAGAATTTGGCCATGGCCATGAGCGCGCCGGTATTGCCGGCGGATACGGCGGCATCGGCGCGCCCGTCGCGCACCGCCTCGAGGCTGAGCCACATGCTCGACCGCCAGCGGCCCTTGCGCAGCGCCTGGCTCGGCTTGGCGTCCATGGCGACCGCCACGTCGGTATGGATGATCACGGCCTTCTTGGCGAGTGCGGGAAAGGGCGCAAGCTCGGGCTCGATGCGAGCGGCGTCGCCCACCAGCAGAAATCGTATGTCGGGATGGCGAATAAGCGCGATGGCAGCCCCGGGAACGACCACGCATGGTCCGTGGTCCCCACCCATGGCGTCGAGCGCTATGGTGACTGGCGCACCCATTTTCACCGACCGAATAGGAAAGATTGCACGGCGCGCGGCGGTATGACCGCGACACCCCCCAAGAGAGAACCCGAATAGACGCAAATGCCAGCCAGGGGCAACCGGATTTTGCCAGGGCAAAACGGCGCGGGTTTCCGCCGCTTGTTTAGTCTCGCTTCAGCAGGGCGAGCTTGGCGAAGGGGCCTTTGGCCGCATCGCGGCCCGCGTCCGACGTCTCGCTTTCCTGCCAGGCAAGGCTCGCCCCCTCGCGTTTCGGGTAGGGGTCGAGCGCGGTGGCAAAAGTCTCGTAGATCAGGGAGCCGAGGTCGATCTTGCCGTCGACGATCGGTTCGGGCCAGTCGCGCAAAGGATGGGCGTTAGGATCCTCGGCGCGCGCCTCCAGCTGCTCGATCATGGCAAGCGGCCAAAACTCCGCCTCCACCGGGACTTCGAGCCTGCACTCTACCGGCTCGAGCGACAGGACGCAGGCCTGGATTGCAGTCGCTTGAAGCGTTCCTTTTAGCCCGATGCGGCCGCCGCCATGGCGGCGGAGCCGGCAGGCAAAGCCAAGCCGGTCGAGCGCAACCAGATCGAGCATGGCGGCAATGGCCTGGCGCTCGGCGGCATTGGCCTCGATTAGGCTCTTCTCGCCATCCCCGATGTCATCGATCTTGACGTGCCGCTTGAACGGCAAGGGCTCGGTGCTCAGGCTCGTCTCTTTTTCCGTCTTGTCCATGGGTGTTCGTCGATCTCGGCAAAATGGAGCTCGCCCGCACAGAGGCCGTCAAAGGATTGGCGCTCGAGCTCCTTCACGATCCCCTTCACGTAGGATGCCAAAGCCCGGCTTGCAGCCTCTGCGCGCTTCGGGTCGGTGGGTAAGGCTTCAGCAATAGCGTCGTCAAAGGCCGCATCGCCCGCCTGAAGCGCCGCGTCATAGGCTTGCAGCAGAGCATGGCTTGAGGCCACGATCCCTCTCACCTTTTTCGGGATCGCCAGGTCGCCGATGCCCACCTCCCGCAGCACCGTCTCCATGTCGCGCGCAAACCGGTTCATGAGCTGTTGGGCAAGCTCGCGGCCTGGCGCCCCTTCCTTCTTCAGGCGGTGGAGGAGGGCAAACAGGTGAAACGACAGGACGACGAACCTGCCGTCGACGGTGTCGGGAGCGCCGAAGTTCCGGTAGAAAACCGGGAGCCGTGCCTGCGCCACAATCACGCCATAGAGTTTGTCAGTGTTGCGCTTGGCCAAGCGCCGCCGGAAGAGGCGGTCGAGAGGGTTCAACGGACGGGGCACTTCGTCTAACCTTGGCCTGAAGCTCGTGGGTCAACGGTCTTTACGGGTCGGGCTCCCGAGGGTTGGGATGTGGTGGGAAGACGCTGCATCGGACGCGGTCGGGTTCTCAAGGGTTCAGCGGGGGGCATCCGGAGTGAATAGGGTCAAGCCGGCGGCCTTAAGGTCGAAGCTGCTTGGGCTTGCGGGCCTCCCCATGCTGCTCATTGCCGCGCCACTTGTCATTGCCGCGCCACTTGCCGGCTGCGGTGTCCAGATCGATCGCCACGGCCACGTCTTCACCGACGTTGATGTCGGGCAGGTGCAAGCCGGTATGTCCAAGGACCAGGTCAAGGCCACTCTCGGCTCGCCCGACACGACCGGCACGATCAACGGCGAGGCCTACTACTATATCGCGACGACGCAGAAGTCCTACGCCTTCTTCAAGCCGTGGGAAATCGACCGGCAGGTCATGGCGGTCTATTTCGACAACCACCAGACCGTCCAGCAGGTCGCCCATTACGGGCTGAAGGACGGCATCGTCGTCAATTATGCCAAGGACGAGACGCCGGCTCGCGGCAAGGACCTCAGCGTGATCGAGCAGCTGTTCGGCAACATCTCGCAGCGCAAGCTGTTCAAGGACCAGCGAGCGGCGCAGGGTAGCGGTATCCCCGGCGCCACTCCTTAAGCCTCTGGCTCACCCCCTGCCTAATGGGCAAGCACGGCGAGCAGCAGCAGCGCCACGATGTTNNGTGATCTTGATCATCGGGTTCACTGCCGGGCCCGCGGTGTCCTTGTAGGGATCGCCCACCGTATCGCCGGTTATCGCGGCCTTGTGCGCTTCGGAGCCTTTGCCGCCATAATGGCCGTCCTCGATATATTTCTTGGCGTTGTCCCATGCCCCTCCCCCCGCCGTCATGGAAATGGCGACGAACAGGCCGGTGACGATCACGCCGAGCAGCATGGCGCCCAGCGCAGAGAAGGCCGCGCTCTTGCCGGCAATGGCATTGACGATGAAGTAGAACACCACCGGGGTCAGCACCGGCAGCAGCGACGGCACGATCATCTCCTTGATGGCGGCGCGGGTGAGCAGGTCGACGGCGCGGCCATAGTCGGGCCGCTCAGTGCCCTTCATGATGCCGGGCTTCTCCTTGAACTGACGGCGCACCTCCTCCACGATGGCGGAGGCCGCACGGCCCACCGCCGTCATGGCGATGCCGCTGAACAGGTAGGGCAACAGCCCGCCCAGGAAGAGGCCGACCACCACATAAGGATTGGACAGGCTGAAGGTCGGATCGACGTCCTTGAAATAGGGGAACTTGTCGGCATTGGCGGCGAAATACTTCAGGTCCTCGGTATAGGCCGCGAATAGCACGAGCGCGCCCAAGCCCGCCGAGCCTATGGCATATCCCTTGGTCACCGCCTTGGTGGTGTTGCCGACGGCGTCGAGCGCGTCGGTGGTCTTGCGGATCGATTTCGGCATGCCTGACATCTCGGCGATGCCGCCGGCGTTGTCGGTGACCGGACCGAAGGCATCGAGCGCCACGATCATGCCGGCGAGCGCCAGCATGGTGGTCACCGCGATGGCGATGCCGAACAGGCCGGCGAGACTATAGGCGGCGATGATCGCTGCCATGATTACCAGCGCCGGCAACGCCGTCGATTCGAGCGACACGGCAAGCCCCTGAATGACGTTGGTGCCATGGCCGGTGACGGAGGCCTTGGCAATGGACTGCACCGGGCGGTAGTTCGTGCCGGTGTAGTACTCGGTGATCACCACGATCAGGGCCGTGACCAGAAGCCCCACCAGACCACAGAAAAACAGCGACTTGCCGGTGAAGCTCACCGCGCCCACGGTCATCACCGTGTGCATACCGACGATCCAGGCGGTGAGCGGCCATAGAGCGATAAGCGACAGCACGCCGGTCGCGAGCACCCCCTTGTAGAGGGCCCCCATGATCGACTGGCTCTTGCCGAGCCGCACGAAGAAGGTGCCGATGATCGAGGTGATCACGCACATGGCGCCGATGGCGAGCGGGTAGAGCATCATCTCCATGACGCGGTCGCCGCCGGCGAAATAGATCGAGGCGAGAACCATGGTGGCGACGATGGTCACCGCATAGGTCTCGAACAGGTCGGCGGCCATGCCGGCACAGTCGCCGACATTGTCGCCGACATTGTCGGCGATGGTCGCCGGATTGCGCGGATCGTCCTCAGGGATGCCTGCCTCGACCTTGCCCACGAGATCACCGCCAACATCGGCGCCCTTGGTGAAGATACCGCCGCCAAGACGGGCGAAGATGGAGATCAGCGATGCTCCGAAGCCCAAGGAGACCAGCGCATCCACCACCTCGCGCGAGGCCGGGTTCAATTGCAGCATCTGGGTGAGCACGAGGAAATAGACCGACACGCCGAGGAGGGCTAAGCCCGCGACGAGCATGCCGGTGATGGCGCCGGCGCGGAAGGCGAGGCTCAGGCCCTCGGCCAGGCTCTTGGTCGCGGCTTGCGCGGTCCTGACATTGGCGCGGACCGAGACGTTCATGCCGATATAGCCGGCAGCACCCGAGAGCGCCGCGCCCACGGCGAAGCCGACCGCCTGGGTGAGGCCGAGCAGGAAGGCGAGCAAGAGGAAGATGACCACGCCGACGGCGGCGACGGTCGAGTATTGCCGGGCGAGATAAGCGCGCGCGCCTTCCTGGATGGCGGCCGCGATTTCCTGCATGCGGGCGGTGCCGGGATCGGCCGCGAGCACGGCCCTGGCCGTGACGATGCCGTAAACGATGGAGAGGGCTCCGCAAGCAATGATGAGGTAGAGAACGAAAGTCATGACGGACTGTCCCCGTTCGTTTGGTTGGAATGGCAGGAAATCGGGTCGGACACGAATGCGAGGCGCGATTGACGCCGCGGGGCCCCGCGGCCGTGGAGGACGGCGTGAGGCCTGGCGGAAAATGCCAAAGTTGTAGGGTGGACGCAACAGCTGCCTGCCGAAGCGGCGTTTTGGCCACTTCTCAGGCAGAGTCCTCGAAATGGGCAAAGCCCTTATGGGCGAGCTTGAGCGCCCTGCCCTCACGGTCGAGCACGGTCACTTGCGGGTCTCCGGCCACGATCTTGCCTATGGCGGTCACGCTCACCTGCCGCTCCAGCGCCCCGGCCTCGAAGGTGGCGGCGCTTCCCTCAGGGATTGCGGCCACGATCTCATAGTCGTCGCCGCCGGTGATGAGCGCCTCGAACAGCCTCTTGTCGCGGGCGAGCGCTTTGCGCGCGGCAGAGGCGAGCGGCACGCGGTCGGCATCGATGATGGCCCCGGCGCACGAAGCCATGCAGAGCTTCTCGATGTCGCCGACGAGCCCGTCCGAGACGTCGATCGCCGCATGCGCCCATTGACGGAGCAGGAGCGCGATCCGGCTGCGGGGCTCGGGCTGCTGGTAGCGCTCAATGAGGAGCGCCGCTTCCTGAGGGGTCAGCTCCCAAACCTCCGCGAGCCTTGGGTCTTGGCGAAGCCGAAGACCGAGATGGGCGTCGCCGATGGTGCAGCTCACATAGAGACGGTCTCCCGGTTTTGCTCCGCTCCGCAGTACGGCCTTGCCTTTGGGGACGAGCCCAAGCGCCGTGATCCCGATGGTCACCGGTCCCGGCGTTGCCGTGGTGTCGCCGCCAATAAGCGCGATCCCGGACGACGCCTGGAGCGTGCCAAGGCCAAGGGCGAAGCCTTCGAGCCAGTCGGGCGCGGCTTCGCGTAAACTTAAGGATAGAAGATAGGCGTGAGGCGCTGCCCCCTTGGCGGCGAGGTCGGAGAGGTTCACGGCGAGCACTTTGTGGCCGATGGAGGCCGGCGGGTCGTCGGACAAGAAATGGACGCCCTCCACGATGGTGTCGCAGGTGGCCACGAGCTCTTCGCCAGCAGGCACCGGAAGAATAGCGGCGTCGTCGCGGAGGCCGAGGCTCGCGGACGTCGTGGCGAGCGGGGCGAAGTAGCGCGCGATGATGTCGAACTCGCCGAGGCGGGGCTGCTTGACGTGCTCGACCCCGTTAACCATCGCCGGTCTCATCGCGGGCGAAATCCTTCGGTCGCGCCTCGCGGGCGAGCTTGTCGAGGATGCCGTTCACGACCTTGGGCTCGTCGCCTGAGAAGAACGCATGCGCCAGGTCGAGATATTCGGTGATCGCTACGCGTGTGGGCACGTCTTCGCGCATCAGGATCTCATAAGCCCCGGCGCGAAGGATGGCGCGCAGGATCGAGTCGAGGCGATTGAGCCGCCAGCCTTCGGCGAGATGTCGGTCGATGAGGGGATCGATGCGAAGCTGCTCCCGCACCACGCCGGCCACTAAATCGCGGAAGAAAGCGGCCTCGGCCTCGCAATATTGCGAGCCCTCGATCTCTTGGCCCAGACGATGCGTCTCGAACTCGGCGATCACGTCGTTCAGGTCGATCGCGGTCATGTCCATTTGATAGAGCGCCTGCACGGCGGCGAGGCGTGAGGCACTTCGCGCCGAGGGACTTCGTCCCGAGGGACTCCGTCCCGTGGCGCTTCGTCCCGCGGCGCTCTTGGCTTTGGCGCGGGCTCCGGTGTTACCTTTCTCGCTCATGGCGGTCAGCGCCGGCTCGCCGAGGAGAAATGCTGCTCGAGCTCCATCAGCGCCAGACACGCGCGTGCGGCGTCGCGGCCCTTGTTGCGCCCCTCCACGCTCGCCCGCGCCCAGGCCTGGTCGCGGCTCTCGCAGGTGAGGATGCCGTTGCCGATCGGCACCGCGTGTTCGACGGCGAGCTGGTGCAGGCCGGCCGCTGATTCGCGGGCAACGATGTCGTAATGGGCAGTCTCGCCGCGGATGACGCAGCCAAGGGCGATGCAGCCGCGGTGGCGTCCGGCGCGTCCGACGAAGCCATTGGCGAGCGCCAGGCTGAGGGCCAAGGGGATCTCTAGGGCGCCCGGTACGGAAAGGCGCTCATAGGCGATCCCATGGGCGTTCAGCTCGTCCATCGCACCGCGCGCGAGCTCATCGGCGATGTCCTCGTAAAAACGGGCCTCGATGATGAGGACCGAGCGCGGGCCTTTGCGGCTCATGGTGCCAGGCCTTGGTGGCCCACGACCTTGAGGCCGTAGCCTTCAAGGCCCACGATCTTGCGAGAGGGTGCGTTGCTCATCAGCACCATCTCGCGCACGCCGAGATCGAGAAGGATCTGCGCGCCGATGCCATATTCGATCAGGCGCTGCTGGCCGGCGCGGCTGGCGTTGTCGTCGCGGCTGAGGCGCGAGGAGATGGCGTCCGGCCGGCTCTCGCGGATGAGCACGACGACGCCGCGCCCTTCCTTGCCGATGATGTCCATGGCCTTGTGCACCAAGGTCTCGCGGTGGCCGCCAGCTCCGAGCACGTCGTCGAGGGTGCTCGCGGCATGCACACGCACCAGCACCGGGCCGCCGCTCCGCACATCCCCCTTGACCAGGGCCACGTGCTCGGCGGGATCGACGGTCGTGGCATAGACCTTGAGCTCGAAGGCGCCGCCATAGGCGCTATCGATCTTGGTCTCGGTCACGACCCTGACGAGATGGTCGTAGCGCAGGCGATAGGCGATCAGGTCGGCAATGGTGGCGATCTTGATGCCATGGCGCTGGGCGAATGCGATGAGGTCGGGCAGCCGCGCCATGGTGCCGTCATCGTTCATGATCTCGCAGATCACCCCCGCCGGGTAGAGACCAGCGAGCCGCGCCATGTCGACGGCGGCCTCGGTGTGGCCGGCTCTGACCAGCACGCCGCCATCCTTGGCGACCAGCGGGAAGACGTGACCCGGCGTGGTGATGTCGCGAAAGTCCTTGGTCGGATCGATGGCCACCGACACGGTATGGGCGCGGTCAGGGGCCGAGATGCCGGTGCTGATGCCCTCGCGCGCCTCGATGGACACGGTGAAGGCGGTGGAGTGGCGCGCACGGTTGGAGCGCGGCATCAGCTCCAGATGCAGCTGCTTGGCCCGCTCGGAGTTAAGCGCGAGGCAGATGAGCCCGCGGCCGTGCTTGGCCATGAAATTGATGGCATCGGGGGTGGCCATCTGCGCCGGGATGACGAGGTCGCCCTCGTTCTCCCGCTCCTCGGCATCGACCAGGATGAACATCCGCCCGTTGCGGGCGTCCTCGACCACCTCCTCGATGGAGGACAGCGCCAGGTGGAAGCGGGTTTGACTGAGCACGGTCACGGACGGCGGGCCTCTCTCAACGCGATGCGCTCGACGTAGCGCGCCAGCAGATCGACCTCAAGGTTTATCGGATCGCCGGCCTTGCGGTCTCCCCATGTGGTATGGGCCAGCGTGTAAGGAATGATGTTCACGCCGAACTGTCTGCCGTCCACAGTGTTGACGGTGAGTGAGACGCCGTCGAGTGCGACCGAGCCCTTGGCGGCGATGAAGGGCGCGAACTCGGGCGGGCACTCCAGCACGAAGCGGACGCTGTCGCCGTCGGGATCGCGGGCGAGGATGCGGGCGAGCCCGTCGATATGGCCGGTCACCAGATGGCCGCCGAGCTCGCCACCAAAGGAAAGCGGCCGCTCGAGATTGATCCTGCGGCCTATGTCCCAGGCGTGCAGCGTCGTGCGCGCCAGGGTCTCGTTGGAGGCCTCGACTTCGAAGGCGGTGCCGCTTTCGCCATTGGCCACGCTCACCACCGTGAGGCAGCAGCCGTCGCAGGCGATGGACGCACCATCTAAGAGGCCTGGGAGCACGTGGGCGGCGGCGATGCGGAGACGGGCGCCATTGCGGGCGGCAAGCGTGCCTATGTCGGTGACGATACCAGTGAACATGTGCGCTCGCGCCGCCAGCAAGTCATTCGGTCGGGGCCGAAGGAACGGGAAAGGGTGAGCGTGAGATGGCCGTGTTCGCTCAGCCGATCAAGACCTTCGCTCACAAAGGGTAACCAACCGTCGGCGCCGGCGGGCTCGGCGCCTTGGTAAATCACCGCCGCATCGACGACGTCCGCGTCGAGGAAGGCGCGTGCGACGGAAGGTCCGCCTTCCACCAGCACGCTGGTGATACCGCGGAGCGCAAGAGCCTCCAGCGCCTCCTTGACGGCGGGCAGACCTTCGGCGTCCACGGGCACCGGGATGATCTCGGCGCCACGCTCCTGCAGGAGAGCAGCGCCGGCGTCGAGCTCGCCATCGGCGCAGACGAGCCACACCGGCACCATCTCGTCTTCGAATAGGTGGGCGGAGGGAGGCGTCCGCAAGCGGCTATCTAGGACCACCCGCACCGGCGAGCGGCATATCATGCCGGGAAGCCGGCAGGTGAGGCTTGGGTCGTCGGTCATGATGGTGCCGCGCCCGACAAGGATGGCGTCGGCGCGGGCGCGCAACAGATGGGCGTGGGCGCGGGCCCCGGCACTGGTGACGAAACGAGGCGCCCCTCGCCCTCGCGGCACGAGCCCGTCGGAGCCGAGCGCGAGCTTCAAGGTGACCGCGGGGCGGCCTTCGGTGACCCGGAGCACATGGCCCAGCACCACCTCGAGAGCCGCATCACCGAGCACGCCTTCGGTCACCTCGATGCCTGCCGCGCGCAAACGATCGATGCCGTTGCCGGCGGTGCGCGGATCGGGGTCGCGCATGGCCACCACGACACGTGCCGGCCCCGCCGCCACGATGGCATCGGCGCAAGGAGCACCGCGGCCGGCATGGGCACAAGGCTCCAGCGTCACATAGAGGGTCGCGCCGCGGGCCTTCTCGCCCGCGTGGTCGAGTGCGACCGCCTCGGCGTGGGGGCGACCGCCGGGAGCGGTCCAGCCACGACCCACGATCTCGCCATCGGGGCTCACCACGACGCAGCCGACACTGGGGTTTGGCCAGGTGGTGCCGAGCCCGCGCCTTCCGAGCGCAAGGGCTTGCGCCATATGGTCCTCGTCGCTCACGGCCATGGGCCAGTCAGTCTGTGTAAGAGCTAGTCGTCGGCAGAGGCGATCGCCTCATCGGCGGCATCCTCGTCAGTCGACTCCGTGCCGGCGAGCTCCCCGAGCAGAGCCTCGAAGTCCTTGGCCTCGCGGAAATTCTTGTACACCGAGGCGAAGCGCACATAGGCCACGTCGTCGAGCGCCTTCAGCGCCTCCATCACCAGCCTGCCGATGGTCTCCGAGCGAATGTCGTTCTCACCCATATTCTCAAGCCGGCGCACGATGCCGCTCACCATGCGCTCGATGCGCTCTGGGTCGACGGGACGCTTGCGCAGCGCGATCTGCACCGAGCGCATCAGCTTGTCGCGATCGAACGGCATGCGCCGGCCGCTGCGCTTGATCACGGTCAGCTCGCGCAGCTGCACCCGCTCGAATGTGGTGTAGCGGCCGCCGCAATCGGCACAGACGCGGCGGCGCCTGATCGTGGTGTGGTCCTCGCTAGGCCGCGAGTCCTTCACTTGCGTGTTGGTGCTGCCGCAATAGGGGCACCGCATGGGCGACCGCCCTCCCCTGTTTCACCCTCACGCCGGGTCTTACCGATAGATCGGATAGCGCTCGCAAAGCGCGATGGCGCGCTTCTTCACGTTGGCTTCCGCGGCGCTGTTGCCGGCATCGCCGTGAGCGGCAAGTCCGTCCAGCACCTCGATGATCATGTTGCCGACCTGTTGGAACTCGGCGATGCCGAAGCCCCGCGTGGTGCCGGCCGGCGAGCCGAGGCGGATGCCGGAGGTGATCATCGGCTTCTCCGGATCGAACGGCACACCGTTCTTGTTGCAGGTGATATTGGCGCGTTCGAGCGCCGCTTCCGCCGCCTTGCCGGTGAGCTTCTTGGGCCGCAAGTCCACAAGTATCAGATGGGTGTCGGTGCCGCCGGAGACCAGCGCCACGCCGCCCTTGACCAGCGTCTCGCCCAATGCCTTGGCGTTGTCGATCACCGATTGGGCGTAGAGCTTGAAGTCCGGCGCCAGCGCCTCCTTGAAGGCGACGGCCTTGGCGGCGATGATATGCATCAAGGGGCCGCCTTGCAGGCCGGGGAAGGTCGCCGAGTTGATCTTCTTGCCGAGCTCCTCGTCATTGGAGAGCACCATGCCGGCGCGGGGCCCGCGCAGGGTCTTGTGGGTNNCGCGGCCCGCGCAGGGTCTTGTGGGTGGTGGTGGTCACCACATGGGCGTGCGGCAGCGGGCTCGGATGCACGCCCGCGGCGACCAGCCCCGCAAAATGTGCCATGTCGACCATGAGATAGGCGCCGACGGAATCGGCGATGGCGCGGAAGCGGGCGAAGTCGATGATGCGCGGATAGGCGGAACCGCCGGTGATGATCAAGGCCGGCTTGTGCTCGCGGGCGAGCTTCTCAACCTCGTCATAATCGATGCGGTGGTCGTCCGGGCGGACGCCATATTGCACCGCGTGGAACCACTTGCCCGACAGGTTCGGCGGCGCGCCATGGGTGAGATGGCCGCCCGCGGCAAGACTGAGCCCCATGATGGTGTCGCCGGGCTTGATCAGCGCCAGCATGACCGACTGGTTCGCCTGGGAGCCCGAATGGGGCTGCACATTGGCGAAGGCGCAATTGAATAGGCGTTTGGCGCGGTCGATGGCGAGCTGCTCGACGACGTCCACATATTGACAGCCGCCGTAGTAGCGCTTGCCGGGATAGCCTTCGGCGTATTTGTTGGTGAGGAGGGTGCCTGCTGCCTCGAGTACGGCGCGCGAGACGATATTCTCCGATGCGATCAGCTCGATCTCGGTCTGCTGGCGATGGAGCTCGTTCTCGATCGCCCCGAAGATTTCGGGATCGGCGTCCTCAAGCGGCTTGGTGAAGAAGCCGGACTCGCGCGCCTCGGCACGCCTCATATCACTTGCCGTCATCGTCTTAACCGCTCCTCGCGCTAAATAGGCCCCGCTCGCGACTTGCGCCCAGAGCTTTGAGCACAAAGGCGCTGCGGCACGTGCCGCACAGGACCAAATCTGCCCTTACCACATGTCGCGCATCAGCGCTAGCAACACCCAAGCGATGGGCGTTACGCGACGGAGGAGGACGCGCTCCAGGTCGTTGCCGCGCAGCTCATGCCGGAAAATCAATAGGCCGAGGCGGTCTCCGCCGCGCCGTCATGATTGTAGATGTCGGGGCGGAAGTTCACCATGCCGTCAGGCGTCGCCCAGGCGCTGAAATAGGCGAAATAGACCGGCACCGGCTTGGCGAGCTTGACGTCGATCTGCTCGCTCGTTTGCTTCATGGCGAGGACATGCTGCATGTCCCAGCCGGGCTCGCTCCGCAACAGCCATGCCACCAGCACCTCGACATCGTGCACGCGCACGCAGCCCGAGCTCTCGAAGCGCACGCTCCTCCCGAACAGGCTCTTCAAGGGCGTGTCGTGCATATAGACGGCGTCCTTGTTGGGGAAGTTGATCTTCACGAAGCCGAGCGAGTTCTCCTCCCAGGGGAGTTGGCGGAAATTGTAGTTGTAGACCTCGTTGCCGAACCAATTGATCTCGCGCGGGTCAAGCGGGCGGCCGCTCGGGTCGAAGGCCTCCATATGGTAGGCGGCGAGCATGTCCTGGCCGCGGCGCGAGAATTCCTGCGCCTTCGGCACCAGGTCCCTGATGATGATGCTGCGCGGCACATACCAGAATGGGTTGAAGTTGATCTCCTGGATCTTGCTGGAGAGCTCCGGCGTCGGGCGCTCGGGCTTGCCGACCACGGCGGCGTGACGGGAGACGACCTGACCGCCTTCGACGGCCTCGACCTGTGCCGACGGAATATTGACGACCACGTAGCGGGGTCCGGTCGTAGGCGCGAGCGTCTGCAGCCGGGCAAGGTTCGCCTGCAACTGATGCAGCCGGACGGTCGCCGGAACGTTCATGGCGTCCACCGTAGCGCGGTCGATGACGCCCGTCGGTGGGATGCCGTGGCGCGCCTGGAGCTTCTTCACCGCTGCGACAACCGCCGCGTCATATTCGTCGGGGATACTACGGCCGGCAAGGTCGCCGCTGATCTCGAGCCGCTTGTGCAAGAGCACGACCTCCTGGCCCTGCGACCCGGGCCGCATGGCGTAAGCCGGCACCGTAGGCCAACCGCCTTGCGCCACGATCGTCTCATAGCGCTGGATGGCGGCCTTGGTCGCCTCGATATTCTTAGGCGACAGCGTGGCGAAGCCGAGCGCAGGGTTGGTGATCCATTCCCGGGTGGCGGCGTTGCCCTCATCGGGCGGCAGCTCGTCGCCGTGAAAAGCACTGGCACCTGGTTGCGGCGCGCCGCTTGGGCCCTGATTTGGGCCCTGAGCGGGACCGCCGCGACCCCAAGTCGGCGTGCCGTGATTCGAAAACGGGTTCGGCTGGCCGCTGTCCTGATCTTGATAGGTGTCGTTCTGGCGGTTACCGCCCCCGAGCCACGAGAAGAGGCCGGCTTGGCTCGGGCCCGTGCTCGCGGTGAAGAGAATCGCCGTTGCGACGAGGGTGGCAAGCGCCACACCGCTCCCCCTGACGCGCATGTCCATTCGCCGCTCCCCGTCATTGGCGGCACGCGCCTTGCCGATTAGGGGCAGGCGCCCCGCTTGGCTACCCTAGCCGTCTCAACCTTAACGGAACCAGACCTGCCCTATCAATCCGGCGGTCCGGCTCTTGGTTCCAGCCGCAAGCCCAGAGGACAACTCTACATCACTCGAAGATGACTTCAGGAAAATAAAGGCGATGTACCCCTCTGCCGGCAGGCCCGATGCTGCAAGTAGAGATGTTGGCTCGGCCGCCCTCGTTCAAGGGTTAGCGAGCGAATGGGGCGATTTTGGGCTTCCGCGTTTCACTGGCGGCGAACAGCAAGAAGCCACCCCGGCAAGCCGGGGCGGCCTCTTCTTGCGTGCCTGAATGCTTCGCGGTTGCTAGAGCTGGTAGCGGATCTGGTCGGTCCAGAATCGCTCGAGCCGGATCAGCGACTTGTTGAGCGTCTCCAGATCGTTCGGGTCGATCCCGCCCACCTGCTGCAAGGATTTGAGCTGCCGGTGGTAGAGCCCATTCACCACCTTGCACACCTCCTGCCCTTTGTCGGTGAGCCGCACCCGCACCGACCTCCGGTCGGTGGTCGAGCGCTGATGGTGGATATAGCCGGCGTCGACCAGCTTCTTGAGATTGTATGAGACGTTTGAGCCGAGATAATAACCGCGGCTCGTCAGTTCTCCTGCCGTCAGCTCAGCATCGCCGATATTGTACAGCAGCAACGCCTGCACGCTGTTGACGTCGGAACGCCCCAAGCGTTCGAACTCGTCCTTGATCACGTCGAGCAGCAACCGGTGGAGACGCTCGACCAGCTTCAAGGAAACGAGATAGCGTCCCTTGAGGTCTTCTGTCTCACCAACGGCCGCATGCGTCCCTATATTAAGGGCTACACTCATCGCCTACCCTCGTTAGTTGTTGTTAATCCCCAACTTGGTCGTCAGTATAGGATAGGCAACCTAAAATCCGCTTAAGCAAGACGCTTAAGATTGCATGAAATACCACCATTAAGTTTTGGTGATTTCGAACCGCGTTTGAGCGGCCTTTAGAGGCCCGGCCGTTGCTCCGCAAGGTCCAGCTCGTCCTCGACCCCGGTTGCGAAGAGGTTGTCAACATAGGCGTCGTCAACCTCGGCGAGCGTCGCGGGCTGCCATTGCGATTCCTGACCCTTGCCCGCAATGCGCGCAGCGATGCCCTCGCGATAGTCGTGGGTGGCGATGATTTGTGAGGCGAGGCGGAACTCCAGACGAAGCGCCTCGGCAAGGTCGAGCGTCTTGCCCCGCTGCATCTGGGCGAAGGCAATTTTGAGCGAGGTCGGCGATTTCTTGCGCATCTCCGCCGCGGTCGCCTGCGCCCAGGGCTGAAATTCCCCCTGCTCGGCGTCGAGCCGGGCGAGGATCTCCTCCACCGAAGCGCTTCTGAAGATGCGGTCGAGCGCGGGTGTGAGGCGGACAAGCTCGCCCTCGCCCGGGTCCCGGTGCAGCCCGTCCAACAGGCGGTCGATCGGGTGGCTATCGCTCAAGGCATCCTTGACCACATGGAAATGCGCCGAGGGGATGCAGTGGCTCACCAGGCCGAGGCGGAATGCGTCCGCGGGTCCGATGGATTGGCCCGTCAGAGCGAGGTAGAGGCCGATCCCTCCCGGAAGATGGGACAGAAAATAGGTGCCGCCGATATCGGGAATGAAGCCGATGCCGACTTGCGGCATGGCGAGGCGATACTTCTCGCCCGCAACGCAATGGGTGCCGTAAAGGGTGATGCCGATGCCGCCGCCCAGCACCAGACCGTTGATGAGGGGGACGTTGGGGCGGATGAATTTCTCCAGCACCCAGACCTGGGTGTAGGCCGCGCGGTAGAACGCGCGGATCGCGTCATGCGCCCCCTGCTCGCCCCATTCGTGGAGAAGCTTGAGATCGCCGCCGCTCGAAAACACGGAAGGATGGGACGATTGCATGACGACGCCGTAGATGTGGGGCGCGGGCGCCCAGCGGCGGTAGTGCTTGCTCAAGGCTTCGAACATCTCGCGGGTGAGCGCGTTAAGTCGGGAGGGCCGGTCAAGCGTGATGACGCCGGCGCGGTCGTTCTCCTCGAAGCTGATGCCGAGCGCCTCGCTCAAACCATTTGCCTTTCTTGCAAGCCATTTGCCTTTCTTGAATGACGGTATGTCGGCGTCGCATGGGGGGAAAGCCCGGGGCAGCTAGCACCCAATCGCCGAAACCTCAAGCGCTACAACACTCGGATTCGATCAGGATGAAACCTCGCCTGCCCGCTTGCCTGCTGCTGCTCCTGACACTTCTGCTTGCCTTGGCAGGGCCCGGCTCGCTCCGCGCCGAGGTCGATGCAGCACCGCCGTTGCCGGAGCGGAACCCGGCGCGGGTGCCGGCGCCGGCGGTTGCGAAGCCAGTCTTGCCGGGCGAGGCCCCGACGGTGCCCTGGACGGAGGCCGAGGTGACCGCCGCCAAGGCCAAATGCACCCAATTGCTTGCTGAGGCGACCTTCGACTATCAACCGCTCGAGCCGATCAAAGAGGGGATTTGCGGGGCGCCCGCGGCGATCCTGCTCAAATCGATCGGCAAGGACCCCACGGTCGAGATCGATCCGCCGGCGACCGTCACCTGCCCGGTCGCCGCCGCGCTCAGCACCTGGCTCAAGGACGTGGTGCAGCCCGACGCGCACGCGCTTATCGGCTCGCCCGTGGTGAAGCTGCACAACGCTACCTCCTATGCTTGCCGCAACCGCTATGGCGCCGCCGAAGGGCCGCTCAGCGAGCACGCCCTTGCCAATGCGCTCGACGTGTCGGAGTTCATCTTTGCCTCGGGTGAGCATGTCACGGTGCTCGCGAGCTGGCCGCAAGGGCCGCTTCTGCCTCCCCTGCCGCTGCCGAGCCCTACCCGCCTCGTCCAGGCAACCGCGTCGGTGCCGTCCACCGTGTCGTCCACCCCGAAGTCAGCGGGACTGCGGATCGTGGAGGTCGCCAAGGTCAAGCCGGGCGCCCTTCCTTCGCCGCTGCCCGTGGCCACGCCGCCTGCGCCGTTACCTACCTCCGACAAGAAGGGCGAGTTCGTGAAGCAAGTGCATGACGATGCCTGCCGCACCTTCGGCACGGTGCTGGGCCCAGCCGCCAACGCGGCACACAAGAACCACTTCCATCTCGACATGAAGGAGCGCCGCTCAGGCTTCTGCGAATAGGCGCCGAAACGGCAAACCATGGGCTCGGGAGGCGCTTTCACGGTGAAGTGCCAGGTGCTAGCTTGCGTGCCCCTGTCAATCGTGAGCACCGGCCCCAATTGTCCTCATCCAAAGATAAGACCGTCTCGTTGCGCACGGCGCGGGTGAAGCGGGCCAAAGCGAGCGTGCCGTCTGTGCCCAAGCCTGGCTTTCCGGCGACACGGGCCCGGCGCAACCGCCGCAGCCCCTGGTCTCGGCGTCTGGTGCGCGAGACCTCACTTAGCGTCGACGACCTGATCTGGCCGATCTTCCTGATCGAAGGCGCTGGGATGCGCGCCCCAATCGCGAGCATGCCCGGCGTCGAGCGGCTGTCGATCGACCTTGCCGTCGAGGCTGCCCTGGAAGCCGCAGCACTCGGCCTGCCGGCGATCGCGCTCTTCCCCTATACGGATGTCTCGCTGCGCGACGAGGAGGCCTCGGAAGCCTTGAACCCGGCCAACCTCGTCTGCCGGGCCGTGCGCGCGATCAAGGCGGAGGTGCCTGATCTCGGCATCGTCTGCGACGTGGCGCTCGACCCCTATACCAGCCACGGCCATGACGGGCTCCTGATCGACGGCGAGATCGACAACGACCGCAGCGTCGAGGTGCTCGTGGCCCAGGCGCTAGCGCAGGCGGAAGCAGGCTGCGACATCCTCGCGCCCTCCGACATGATGGATGGCAGGGTGGGCGCGATCAGGACGGCGCTCGAGGTGCACGGCTTCTCTCACACCCAGATCCTGGCTTATGCAGCGAAATATGCCTCTGCCTTCTACGCCCCGTTCCGCGATGCGGTGGGCTCGGGCGCCATGCTGCGTGGCGACAAGCTGAGCTATCAGATGGACCCGGCCAATGGCGCGGAGGCGCTGCGCGAGGTTGCGCTCGACATCGCCGAGGGCGCCGACATGGTGATGGTGAAGCCCGGGCTTGCCTATCTCGACATCGTCTGGCGGGTGAAGGAGGCCTTTCAGATGCCGACCTTCGCCTACCAGACCTCCGGCGAGTATGCGATGATCGCGGCGGCCGCCGAGCGGGGCTGGATCGACCGCGACCGGGTGGTGCTGGAGAGCCTTGTCGCCTTCAAGCGCGCCGGCGCCGACGCCATCTTCACCTATTTCGCGCGCGATGCGGCGCGGCTGCTCGGCGCCAAGGCCTGACGCGCTATCGCGCAAACAAGGTCTGACGCGCTATCGCGTAAAGTAGAATCGCGACAGCGCTTCTCGCTTTTTGTTGGAGCATGATCTTTTGGCGAAAACCGGTTCCCACTTTTCCGGATCTAGCTTTTTTGACGCATGATCTTTTCGGAAAACCGGTTCCCACTTTTCCGGATCATGCTCTAGTCGGTGACCTTCACCTTCCGGAAGAGGACGCGCGCCTCCTTGTCCTTGTCGAAATTGTCGCCGGAGATGCCGAAACGCCAACCGTCCTTGGGCGACTGGCCACGCAAGTCGCGCACCTTGGTGCCGTTGATGAAGAAGGCGGCCTGATTGCCGCTCGCCTTCACCCGCAGCGTGTTGGCGGCGCCGGGCGAGGTGTTGATGGCGCTCGACTCGACATTCTCCACGATGGTGTGCCACTTGCCGTCCTGCTTGCGCGCGATCCAGAACTTGCCGTTGTTCAGCACGCCGAACTGGAAATAGTCCTTATTGTCCTCGCCCCAGAACAGGAGCCCGGCGCCAAGGGTCTGGGGGTCGCCGTCCGGCCAGACGGCCTCCGAGCAGATATCGGCATCCTTGACGGTGAAGGTGACGTTGAGGTCGGTCTGCATGTCGTCGGGAGCGAGCTTGAAGACGAAGGTTCCGTCCTTCACCTCGACCGCCTGATGCATCGCCCAGCCGCCGGAATCGTCGGAGAAATTATCCTCGAAGATCACTTCCTGCCCCTCGCAGGCTCGCGCACTTTCCGCCCGCGCCCACACACAAAACAGCAGCACCGCAAGCAACGCTACAGATCGCGTCATGATTGGCTCCCCGTCAGCTGGCCGCAACGCCGTCCCCTCAATCAAAATCCTTAACTTGTCGGTGAACGCTCGGCAACCGCCGGGAGGGTCCCCCCCACCATTTCCGCTTGTCTCATCCGGCGCCAATCACCATCTTGGCGCTGAAATGCCCGTGGCGCCCGAGAGCAGGATCCAACCATGACCGAGCAGCAGACCCTTCCGCCCCGTCCAGGTGTCGACTTCGCCAGTCAGCCGCACGCCTACGATCCGGTGGCGCGGCCCGAGCTGTTCGACGGCGTGATCGGGAAGCGGCTTATCGCCTTTCTTGTTGATGCCATCATCGTCGTGCTGCTGTGGGCTCTAGCCATTGTCGTGGTGGGGGTGCTCGGCATCGTCACTTTGGGCCTCGCCTGGCTTCTGTACGGCGTCATCTTCCCGGTCGTCGGGCTCGGCTACAACGCGCTGACCATTGGCGGCCCCAAATCAGCAACCAACGGCCAGCGTATGATGGGGCTCGTCATGCGCACCTGGTATGGGGGCAAGGTGACGCCGCTGGTGGCGGCCTTCCACGCGCTCCTGTTCTGGTTTTCGCTGGTGATCTTTTGCCCGGTCCTGCTCTGGCCCCTGTTCGACTCCCGCAAGCGCTGCCTGCATGACATCCTAGCGGGTGTGGTGGTGATCAACCGGGTGGGCGGGGTTTAGAATCCTTCCAAGCTGGGCGTTAAGCGGAAAACCGGAACGCGACCGTTCCGCATTTGCGCTGTCGGCCCCTGATCCACTAAGCTCGCCGGCGAAACCGAATTGGATTCGTTAGCCGCGTGACCGAGCATAAAAGCAATTTCCCGGAGTTCTACATCACCGCCCCGCAGCCCTGTCCCTATCTCCCGGGCCGGCTCGAGCGGAAGCTGTTCACGCACCTCACCCGCGACAAACCGAATTTCCTCATCGACAATTTGTTGAAGGGCGGCTTCCGGCGCAGCCAGAACATCGCCTACCGCCCGGCCTGCGACCAGTGCCGTGCTTGCGTTTCCATTCGCGTCATCGCCAACGAGTTCCGGCCCTCGCGCAACTTCCGCAAGATCCTCGCCCGCAACGCCGACATATCTGGCGAGCAGCGCAACGCGGTACCGACTTCCGAGCAATATTCGGTGTTTCGCGCCTATCTCGACCAGCGCCATCGCCATGGCGGCATGGCCGACATGACGGTGCTCGA